>CAYUME010001118.1:0-1504 GCA_964445475.1 uncultured Planctomycetia bacterium | reverse complement strand
GCCACCACCCCAGCGGCGACTGGGACCTCGTCGTGCGGGCCGACATGCGGGAGCTCCTCCGCAAGACCGTCGGGAAAGCCGCCGCCCCCGACGGCTGGATGGACGTGGCCGTCGACCTCTCCGAGTACGCCGGCAAGACCGTCCTGCTCGAGCTCTACAACCAGCCGACGGGATGGCAGTGGGAAGCGGGGTACTGGGCCGGGATCATGCTGGAAAGCCGGTAACGAAACCGCCGGGGGACGCTGAACGGCCCCGTCGGGGGCGCGCTCGGCGTCCCGCGGCGTTTCGTGGAGGCGACCCCATCCGTCGCAGGGTCATGTCCCGTGCCGTCCTGGCTGCCTTCGTGATCGTCGCTGGTCTCCCGGCCCGGGCCTCTCCCGTCCTGAAGCCGCCCGACGACTCCGCCGCCAAGCTCCTCCTCGCCTGGCCCGGTCTCGACCGCTGCGCCACCGTCGGCTTCCGGTGCGTGGCGGACGCGGACTAGGTCCTGTTGGACATGGCGGACCTATCCCGCTATCCTTCCCCCCATGCCGACGATCACCGGGCTCACGGTCCGCGACCTCCGATTCCCCACCTCGCGCACGCTCGCGGGGTCGGACGCGATGAACCGGGACCCGGACTACTCCGCCGCGTATGTCGTCCTGTCGACCGACGCCCCCGGCGGCCCCGAAGGCCATGGCCTGACGTTCACGCTCGGGCGCGGCAACGAGCTTTGCGTCGCCGCCGTCCGGACGCTCGCCCCGCGCGTCGTCGGCCGGACGATCGAGGCGTTCGAGGAGGCTCCCGGCGCCTTCTGGCGACACCTCGTCGGCGACAGCCAGCTCCGCTGGGTCGGGCCCGAGAAGGGCGTCATCCACCTCGCCACCGCTGCCGTCGTCAACGCCCTCTGGGATCTCTACGCGCGGCGCGCCGGAAAGCCGCTCTGGAAGCTCCTCGCCGACCTGTCCCCGGAGCAGATCGTCGCCTGCGTCGACTTCCGCTACCTCACGGACGCGCTTACGCCGGAGGAGGCCCTCGCCCTCCTCCGCCGCGCCGAGCCCGGGAAGGCGGCGCGCGAGGCGGACCTCCGGCGCGACGGGTACCCCGCCTACACCACCTCCGCCGGCTGGCTCGGCTATCCCGACGCGAAGATCCGCGACCTCTGCCGCGAGGCCGTCGCCTCCGGCTGGACCGCCTTCAAGGTCAAGATCGGCGCCGACCTCGCGGAGGACCTCCGCCGCGTCGCCCTCGTCCGGGAGGCGGTCGGGCCGGACCGGACGCTCCTCCTGGACGCCAACCAGCGGTGGGACGTCGGGCAGGCGATCGCGTGGACGCGCG
Organism: uncultured Planctomycetia bacterium; assembly: GCA_964445475.1. GTDB lineage: Bacteria > Planctomycetota > MHYJ01 > CAYUME01 > CAYUME01 > CAYUME01. The sequence goes on along the minus strand of CAYUME010001118.1, from coordinate 187 downwards.
CGCTCGCGCCTTTCCGCCCGCTCTGGATCGAGGAGCCGACGAGCCCCGACGACGTCCTCGGCCACGCCGCCGTCGCGAAGGCCGTCGCCCCGGTCGGCGTCGCCACCGGCGAGGCCGTCCAGAACCGCGTGGTCTTCAAGCAGCTCTTCCAGGCCGGGGCGATCCGGTACTGCCAGCTCGACGCCTG
>CAYUME010001117.1:0-1505 GCA_964445475.1 uncultured Planctomycetia bacterium | reverse complement strand
AGCCCGAGAGGCACCGGGCCAGGTACTCGACGACCGGCCCCGACGGCAGGGGACCCATCCCGAGCGCCCGGTGGACGGCGTCCATCCAGGCCAGCGGCATGACGGCGGGGACGATCGCGGTCGCCATCACCACCCCCGTGCCGCGCAGGAGTCCGGTCAGGAGCCGCTCGGCGCGGCCGGGGGTCGGCATGGCCTGTTCCTTGAAAGAAACCGCGGACGGGACCAGTGTAGCGCGGCGCCGCGCGCGGGGCCAGCCTTCCCAGACGGTCGAGCCCCTCGGTTCCCCGTGGCGATCCGGCCGGCAAGCGGTCTGCGTGCGACGGCACGCCTCCAACGAGGCGGAGCACAGGGCGGCGCGGCGATTGAAATGCGGGCCGCATCTGCTATCATGCGCGCCTATGAAACACCCCCTCCCGCTCGACCGCGCCCTCGCCGTGGCGCGCGCCGCCGCCCGCGAGGCCGGCGCGCTCCAGCGCCGCAACGTCACCCGCCGGAAGACGATCGGCACGAAGGGCTACGCCACGAACCTGGTCACCGACACGGACCACGCCTCGGAACGGCTCGTCATGGCCCGCCTCCTGCTCGCCTTCCCGGGGCACGGGATCCACTCCGAGGAGACCGCGCCCGTCAACCCCACCGCCGACCTGCAGTGGTACGTCGACCCCCTCGACGGGACGACGAACTTCGCGCACGGATTCCCGATGTTCTGCGTCTCGATCGCGCTGGCGCAGGGAAACCGGCCGCTCGTCGGCGTCGTCTACCAGCCGATGCTCGACCACCTCTTCTGCGCGGTGCGGGACCGGGGAGCGACGCTGAACGGCCGGCGGATCCGGGTCTCGCGGACGCGGACCCTCGGGGACGCCCTGGTCGGCACCGGGTTTCCCTTCGACGCCCGGACCAGCCCGGAGAACAACCTGAACTATTTCGCGCAGTTCATCGGCGCCGCGCGCGCCGTCCGCCGGGCGGGCAGCGCCGCCTTCGACCTCTGCGCCGTGGCCGCCGGCTGGTACGACGGGTTCTGGGAGATGAAGCTGAACGCCTGGGACGTCACCGCCGGGCTGCTGATGATCGAGGAGGCGGGCGGGCGGGTGAGCGACTTCTCGGGAGGGCCCGCCGCGCTCCACGGCCGGAAGTTCGTCGTCAGCAACGGCCTCATTCATGACGCGATGCTGCAGGTGATGCGGCGCGCGCAGCGGCTTCCGATCCGGATCCCGTGACGGGGGGCGGCGCCCGCCCCCCGGGGTCCGGCGTTCGCGCGACCGCGACAAACGGGGGAAGGCCATGGCCCGGGACATCCTGGCGCAGCTCTGCAATCTCCTGAAAGCGAAGGACGCGGAACTGCAGTGTGCGGCGGCACGGGTGCTGGGGGCGCTGAAGACGGACGACCCCGCCGTCCACCGGGCGCTGCTCGAGGCGATCCGCTCGGGCAACCAGATGGTCGCCGCGTACGCCATCGACGCCCTCGCCGCGCGGAGCGGCCCCGCCGACCTGCCCCACCTGGTTCA
>CAYUME010001116.1:0-1513 GCA_964445475.1 uncultured Planctomycetia bacterium | reverse complement strand
AACCCGGCCTTCCCCGCGGCCAGCACGGGCACCGCGGCACCCTGCAGACGCCGGGGATCCCGGACCTCCGGATCTACGATCCGCGCGGCGTGCTCCCGCCCGTGTGGTTCGAGGTGAAGGCCGGGGCCGCGAAGCCGTCGGCCGCACAGTGGGCGTTCGCCCGGCTCGTCACGACCAGCAACGAGCGGTGGCTCCACGGCGGCGTCGAGCGGGCCAAGGAGTACCTGCGGTCGGTCGGCTGCCTCCAGGTCAAGGACGGTGTGGAGGTCCTGGTGCCGAAGTGGGGGACGTGATGCGCGCCCCGCGTCCCTGGACCACGGCGACGGCCCGTGGCCCGGCGCCCGTGGACGTGGCATCTTGGGTCGAGCGGTACGTGCGGCTCCTGCTCCGGCTCGAGGGGATCTCGACGCCGGCGCCCGCCGCCCAGGACCCCGAGGCCTCCTGATGCAGCCCCTCCCTGCCCTCACCCCCGCTGTGATCGGCTACGTGCGCGTCTCCACGGAAGACCAGGCGCGCGACGACAAGGCGAGTCTCGCGCAGCAGCGCGCGGCGCTCACCGCCCTGGCCGCCCACCTCGGCCATCCGCTCGGGCCCGTGTTCGAGGACCCGGGTGCCTCTGGGGCGACGGTCGAGCACCGGCCCGGCTTCCAGGCGATGCTGCGCTTCTGTGAGGCGCACCGGCGGACGCGGCGCGATCCGGGTACCGTGCTCGTGCTGAACGACAGCCGGTGGGGGCGGTTCCCGAACCCTGAGGAGGCGGCCTACTGGCGCGTGCACCTCGAGCGGCTCGGCTGGGTGGTCCGGTTCGCCGAAGGCGGCGAGGTCCAGGACCCCTCGGCGGCCTTCCTGCTCCGCTCCGTGCACACCATGCAGGCGACGGCCTACCGGGAGGTGATCCGCGCGAACGCGAAGCGGGGGGCGCGGGGCGCCGCCGCGCGGGGCCTCTGGCAGAACGAGGCCCCGTTTGGCTACCGCCGGCTGGCGACGGGCGGCGGCCGCCCGCCGCAGGTCCTGGAGCCCGGGCAGCGGAAGGCCTCCGACCAGGACGTGCGGCTCACCCCGGGCCCCGCGGCGGAGCAGGCCTTCGTGCGCTGGTGTTTCGCGCGGTACGCGGCGGGCGGGATCTCGCTCGGTGCGCTCGCCCGGGAGGCCGCCCGCCAGTTCCCCAGCCGGCGCTGGAGCCGCGTGGGGATCGGGCGGCTGCTCACCAACCGGGCCTACGTGGGGGCCGTCGTCTGGTGCCGGCGGCCGCATGACCGCCGCGAGGCGGAAGCGACCCCGGTCCGGCCGGAGCGGGACTGGGTGGTCACGCCGGACGCCCACCCGCCGCTGGTCAACCCCGCGGTCTTCGCCGCCGCCGGCCGCCGGTTGGCCGAGAACCAGCGGCAGACCACGGCGACGGCGGGTGGCTATCCCCTGTCCGGCCTGCTCCACTGCGCGGACTGCGGGGAGCCGTACACCGGGGGCGGCGGGAAGGTCGGCCCGCCCGAGGATCGCGATCGCTACCGGTACT
>CAYUME010001115.1:0-1520 GCA_964445475.1 uncultured Planctomycetia bacterium | reverse complement strand
GGCGGCAGGTCCGCCCGTGCCCGCAGACCCGGAGCCAGGGCCCTCGTTCTTCGTCGACGTCCTGATGGGCGCCCGGCGCGTCGAGGTCCGGGCCGCGGACGACGAGGCCCGCGCCGCGCTGGAGGCGGCCGGTGGGAAGGAGGACGTCCAGATGCTCGCCTTCCTCCGCCTCGACACCACCCAGTACCTCGACGTACACGGGACGCCGGGGGAGGCGGCGGACGATGCGGCCCTCGCGCTCCGCCTGGGACTGACCCAGCTCGCCTTCCAGGGGGGGAACTCGGACGCGGGCGACGAGGCGCTCGACGCCTTCGATGTCATCAACGCCCGCAGCACGCTCCGGCTCGACGTCGACCTCTACTGGCCCGTCCAACCGTACCTCCTGGCGGATTCGCGGGCGACGCTCGGCGGGATGGGATTCGGCCCGGTCGCCTGGGCCGGGTTCTCGAGCGACCGGGACCTGGACGTGGCGAGCTACCAGTTCCTGGGCGTCCGCGCCGCGCGCGACCGGTGGACGCGCATCGACTTCCTCGTCGGCCACCACGAGGGGCTGCCGGGCGCGCGGCTCCTCCTCCAGGGCGAGGTCGAGCTGCTCCAGATCGGCCAGGAGACGCACGTCGTCTTCGGCGGCTCGGGGCTCTTCGGGGAGGGGAACGACGACGTGAGCCTCTTCTTCGGCGTGACGGTCGCTGCGAGCGACCTGGTCCGCCGGCTGCCGATCGTGGGCGAGCTTGCGGAAGGAAACTGACCGAAAAGAGGCGGACGCGCGGCCACCCGGCCGGGTACGGGGACGCGGACGCGGACGGGCAGGCAATCCCGCTCACGGTGTCGGGGCGGGCGCGGCGCGCCTGGCGCGGGCGACGACGCGGCCCATCCAGGCGAGCACGACCGAGCCGGCAACGAAGACGGCGAGGAAGAGGACGAGGCTCTCCCACTCGTTCCGGACGAGGGACGCGACGGGGGAGGCCTTCGCCATCGCGGCCCCCTGCTCGACCTGCCGGGCGAGCACGTTCAGCAGCAGGGCGGCGACGTGCGCGGCGCCGAGGGCGAGGGCCGTGACGCGGCCCGGCCTCCGGCCGTAGGAGAGCGCGACGAGGATCGCCAGCGGCATGCCGGCCGCGGCGAGCCCCGCCCACGTCCCCGTCAGCCCCGCCCCGGCCCGACCGCCGTACCCCAGTCCGCACGCCCCGAAAAGAAGCGCCCCCACCAGATAGAAGACCGGCACGAGTGGCCGCACCTCCGCCCGGTACGCCTCCTCCCGGTTCCCCTGCTGCGCGTCGAGGGCAAGGAACGCCGCCACCGTCCCGAGCGCCAGCCCCGCCACCATCCCGAACCGCAGCAGGACCGTCGCGTCGAGGTGGAGGTAGAGGCCGTGGACCGCGGCCGCGTCCGCCTGCGCCGCCAGGACCGCCGGCCAGCGCCCGGGCGAGGCGGCCAGCGTCATCGCCGCCGAGAACGTGATCCCCACCCAGACCAGGAAGACCGACGCCATCGCGCCCGCCGCCGCCGGCCACTTCCCG
>CAYUME010001114.1:0-1523 GCA_964445475.1 uncultured Planctomycetia bacterium | reverse complement strand
CCGCCCGCCTCCACCCCGGGGCCGTCACCGTGATGCGCGAGGCGGGCCTCGCGCTGCTCGGCCACCGGCCGAAGCCCCTCGCGAGCGCGCCGGACGTCCTGTTCGACGTCGTGGTCACGCTCGGGTGCGGGGAGTCCGGCCCGCCCGTCCGCGCCCGGCGCCACCTGGACTGGGCGATCCCCGATCCGCACGACATGTCCGTCGAGGAGCTGCGCCTCGTGCGCGACCACCTCGCCGTCCGCGTCGAGGCGCTCGCGGCCGAGCTCGAGCGGGAGGACGCCCCCCCGACCGGCCCGGCCCGCCCCCCCCACCTCCAGCCGGAGGCCGTCGCCCGATGATCGAAGGCCCTGGCGGGACGCCCAAGGACAACGGCAGCATCCTCGTCATCGAGGACGAGCGGGACGTGGTGGACCTGCTGACGTACAACCTCGAGAAGGCGGGATACCGCGTGACGGGAGCCTTCGACGGCGAGACCGGCCTGGCCCTCGCCCGCGAGTGGCGCCCCGCCGTGATCATCCTCGACCTCATGCTCCCGGGCATCGACGGATTCGCCGTCTGCCAGGCGCTGCGGGAGGACTTCCGGACCCTGCACACCCCGATCCTGATGCTGACGGCGCGGGGGGAGACCCGCGACCGGGTGCAGGGGCTGCGCGTCGGGGCGGACGACTACGTCGCCAAGCCCTTCAGTCTCGTGGAGCTGCTGGCGCGGGTGCGCGCGCTGGCCCGGCGCTCCGAGGGCGCGCTGGACGCCAACCCGCTGACGCGCCTGCCGGGCAACCGCGCCATCCAGGATCGCCTGGAGACCCTGATCGCCACCGGCCGCCCCTTCGCCGCCCTCTATGCCGACATCGACCGCTTCAAGGCCTTCAACGACCGTCACGGGACGCTCCGGGGCGACCTGCTCATCCGGGGCACGGCGGATCTCCTCGCGGAGGTGATCGCGGGATCGGGGTCGGGGCTCCGGTTCGTCGGCCACGTCGGGGGCGACGATTTCGTCGCCTTCTGCGATCCGGATCGCGCGGAGGCGGTCGGGCGCGCTTTCCTCGCCGCCTTCGACGCGAAAGCGCCCCTCCTCGCCCCCCCCGTCCACGGCGAGACCGGCGCCCGGCTGGGCGGCGGGCTGCCGTCGCCCGACGGGCCGCCCGTGCCCACGCTGACCGTCGTCGGCCTCGTCGGCGAGCGCCACCGGTACGTGACGGCGGAGCAGGTCTCGGTCTCCCTCGCCGTCCTGAAGCGCCTGCTGGCCATGGCCCGCTGGCTCGCCACCCGCCTCACGCCCCCCGGAACTCGGGCTTGCGCTTCTCCAGAAAGGCGGCCATCGCCTCCATCAGGTCCTCGGATGCCAGAAAGGCCGCGTTCCAGGTCGCGACGTAGTCCAGGCCGGCGGTGACCTCGGGCGGCACGGCCTTCTTCTTCCTAAGTATGAGCGTGAGGGGCCCCGGCCAGAAGTCGCGCGCGAGGCGCAGGGCCGTGTCGCGGGCCCTTTTCGGGGCGCGGGCGCAGATATCGTCCAGCATGTCCAG
>CAYUME010001113.1:0-1524 GCA_964445475.1 uncultured Planctomycetia bacterium | reverse complement strand
AGGAACATCGGAGCCTAGAAGGCCACCTTGGGTGCCTCCTTCTCGGCCGCGTTCGTGATCTCGAACAACTCGGCGGCAGTGAAGCCGAACATCCCGGCAAAGACCACCGCCGGGAATACCTCGCGGGCGGTGTTGTACGTGGTCACTGCGTCGTTGTAGGCCTGGCGGGCGAACGCGACCTTGTTCTCCGTCGTAGTCAGCTCCTACTGCAACGCCAGCATGTTCGTGTTTGCCTTGAGGTCGGGATACGCTTCGGCCAGCGCAAACAAGCGGCCAAGTGTGCCGGTCAAGGCCGCTTCGGCCCCGACGAGATCTTTCATCGCCCCCGCCTCGCCCGGATTGGCCGCCGCGCGGACGCTGGCGCTCGAGGCCGCGTTGCGGGCGGCAATGACGGCTTCCAGCGTGCCGCGCTCGTGCTTGAGATAACCCTTGGCCGTCTCGACCAGGTTCGGGATCAGGTCGTACCGGCGCTTGAGCTGCACGTCGATCTGCGACCAGGCGTTCTTCGTCTGCGTCCGCATCGACACGAGCCGGTTGAACATCCCGATGACGACGAAGACGATCACGACGGCGACGCCGATCACGACCCAGAGGATCGGGTCCATGGGGCTCCTCCCTCGAATGGGGTCCCGGCGCTTCCCGCGCCGTGCGACTGGCCGAGCATAAAGTCTCGACGGGATGACTGCAAGAGGAAAGCCGCGGCAGCGCGGGCGCCTCCGCCGGCAACGGGGCGACGGGCGTTCAGGCCGCGGGCGCCGGCCCGGCGCCCGCCCCCTCCTCGCGCGTCGCCGCGTCGAACGCGCGGCCTGCCGCCCGCGCGCAGAACAGCCACGCCACCGACGCGGCGACCGCGGCGACCAGGGCGGGGGCGTACGTCCGGTGGAAGGTCTCCGGCAGGAACGTCAGCCCCGCCAGCACCGACAGGGAGGCCAGCACCTCCCCCAGCCGGAAGCAGAAGACGTCCACCAGCGCCTTCGCCTGGTACTTGAGCGAGCGGTCGCCCGGGACGTAGAGCAGCTCCTTGGCCGACTGGTTGACGGTGTAGGCCAGGCCCTCCCCGACCGCCGTCACGCCGAAGGCGACGATCAGCGCCTCGTGGACCCCGAGAACGCCCCCCCCCACCAGCACGAACAGCGGGAGGATCTGGAGCGCCACGCGGGGCCCGTACCGGCGCAGGAGGAAGGGCGTGATCCCCAGCTGGACCGCGGCCCCGATGCCGTTGACGAGCATCCCCCGGTTGGCCATCCACCGCAGCATGTCGTCCAACGCCGGCACCTCCTGCTTCACCAGGCGGTTGAAATCCAGCGTGAAGATCTTCATGGCGAAGACGCCGAACAGCATGATGCCCGCGATCCGCAGGACGTACCCGGAACGGAAGAGCAGGCGCAGGTCGGGAAAGGCCGCCCGCAACGTCACGCGCGGCGGATCGGCGGGCGGGTGGCGGCGCCCCGCGCTGTCCAGCGCCAGCGTCAGGCCGCCCGCGATCGACACGAACCCGAAGGCCACCCAGAGGAGGTTGACGAC
>CAYUME010001112.1:0-1526 GCA_964445475.1 uncultured Planctomycetia bacterium | reverse complement strand
CCAGCACCCCGCCCGTCCCGCCCCCGGAGTCCGGGACGACCCGGCCGACGGCCAGCAACGACGCCCCGACGCAGAGCCGGCACGGCGCGTCGCCGCCCAGGCCGGCCGGGAGGGGGGCCGCAAAATCACCGGGCCCCACCACTTGGCCATGACGGATCTTTTCCTCGGCCTCGGGACGCAGCTCGATGCGGGGCAGATGCGCCAGGCCCCGGTCGAGCGGGACGAGGACCTCGGCCAGGGGACGGCCGCGAAAATCGTCCGGAGAAACGGCGTCCTCGACCCGGAAGTCCCCCACGGCGGTGCGCCGGATCCCGGCGGCCGCGCCGCCGCAGCCGAGCGCGTCGCCCAGGTCCCGCGCCAGCGCCCGGACGTAAGTCCCGGCGCTGCAGCGCGCACACAGGTCCAGATCGGGCGCGCGCCAGTCCAGCAGCGCGAGGGATCGGACCGTCACGTCGCGGGGCGCGATGTCGACCGGCTGCCCCTCCCGCGCGAGCTCGTACAGGCGCCGCCCCCCCACCTTCAGGGCCGCGTAGGCGGGAGGGCGCTGGAGGATCGCCCCGCGGAACGGCGCCAGGGCCGCCTCGATCGCCGGCGTGTCCAGCGGCGGCACGGGACGCGTATCGGTCGTCACGCCCGCCAGGTCGTCCGTCGTGGTCCGCACTCCGAAACGGACGGTGAACCGGTATTCCTTGTCGAGCCCCTCGAAATACTCGGCGGTGCGGGTGGCGCGGTTCACCAGGACGAGCAGCAGGCCGGTGGCGGCGGGGTCGAGCGTGCCGGCATGGCCGGCACGGTCGAGCCGGAAAAGGCGGCGGACCCGATCCACGATGTCGTGGGATGTCGGGCCGGCGGGCTTGTCGACGAGCAGCAGACCGTCCATCGGATGCCATTCCGGATACGAGCCCAGGATTCGCGCCGGTCGCCCGCGTGCGCCGGACGGGAAGGACGCCGGTCGGCATGCGCCCCGCGCCCGTGTCACCGCGCTTCGACCTCCAGGCCGCCCAGCGCGTTCCCGTCCAGCCGGCGGAGCCTGCAGCAGAAGGCCCTGCCGCCCCCGTCGCCGTCCATCCGCAGCAGGATCTCGTTGACGCCCCCCCGGAGACGGACCGGCACGAAGTCCTGCAACCGCGCGAGAGGACGGGACGCGTGACGGACGTACACGCAGTCGCCGTTCAGCCACGCCGACACCGGCCCGGCGCTGCCCATCTCCAGGAGGGCGTCCTCCCCCGCGGGCAGCCGCACCCGCGTCCGCGCGACCGCCGTCCCCTGACGGGCGCCGAGGACGCCCGCCTACAGGCCTCCACACCCGCCCCGCCGTGCCGGGCATTCCGCCTGGCGCACCGCGGGCCACGGGCCCGGCGACGACCCAGTCGATCAGGTAGCCCTCGACCGGCTCCAGATTGGCCATCGCGTAGGCGGGCAGGTCGAGGGTCGGCGTCTCGGGCCGGGTGACCGCCGCGGCCGGCGCCGCGTCCGGGGCCGGCTGGGGCGCCCGCGGACGGAGGGCGATCCCGACGGCCCCGGCG
>CAYUME010001111.1:0-1531 GCA_964445475.1 uncultured Planctomycetia bacterium | reverse complement strand
AACAGCGGGTGAATGTCATCTTGGACCTGGACGACCCGCCGGAACAGCGCCGCGAGTTGGGCGATGCCTTTCGCGTCGAAGCGCGGATCCTGATCTGGGAACAAGACGACGTCCTGCAGGTTCCCACCGGCGCGCTGTTCCGCCGCGGCGACCAGTGGGCCGTATTCGCCGTCCGCGGCGACCGCGTGTACATCACGGCGGGGGCGTTCCTCGACGGTTTCTACGGCGTCGTGCTCTTCTCCAGCAGCGACGCCGGGGCAACGTGGTCCGGGCCCTCCCCGGTCCTGGCGGCGGCCTTCCCCGAGCTGCTCTTCGCCGGGGGCGACGAGCTCTACGTCGGATACAGGGAGGTCGAATCGGCCGCCTTCGGGATACTCAGGAGCTCCGACGGCGGGGTCACCTGGCAGATGCTGGCGCGCCGGATCAGGGAGCTTTCAATGATGACGGCGTTCGGCGACAGGCTCTATGCCGTCGGGCCGACGCCCGGCGCCAGCCAGACCGAGGTCGGGGTCTACGCGAGCCCCGATTCCGGGAAATCGTGGTTCGGGCCGACCATCGTCTCCCCGGAAGACCTCGTCCGCTCGTCGTATCCGGGGGTCGGCGTGAACGACGCCGGGATCCTCTCCTCCGCGTGGACCGACACCGGGACCGTCATCTTCCGCGACAGCCGCAACACGGGGGTTTCCTGGGGACAGTGGAAACGCTTGTCGGACGAGCCGGGCAGCCTCGCTCCGAAACTCGGCGTCGACGGCGGGTTCGTGGCGGTGGCCTGGGACAGGGACTTCGGGGGCGCCAGGGGGGTCAGGCTGAGGGTGAGCAACGATACCGGGGCAACCTTCTGCCCGGCGGTCTCTCCGGTCGACGGCGAATCGGCGAGGGAGCCGGCCCTCGCGCTCCTCGATTCGACGCTGCACATCGTCTGGCTCGACGAGCCGGACGGAGTGGCGGGGATCTTTTACCGGAGGGGGGTCATCCCGCGCGACAGTTCGGGGGGCGGCACCCTCCCGACGTCGTACGCGCTGAGGCAGTCGTACCCGAACCCGACGAACGGGAGGGCCCTCATCGGGTTCGACGTCCCCGAGGCCGCGGACGTCACCGTGAGGGTCTACAACGTGCTGGGGGAGTTGCTGCTGACGCCCGTCGCGGGCCGTTACGACCGCGGACGGTACGCGGTGCCGGTGGAGGTCGGGGAACTGCCGAGCGGCGTCTATTTCTACCGGCTGACGGCCGCCGGTTTCGAAGGGCTGGGCCGGATGCTGGTCCTGCGGTAGCCGCTCCCGCGGCCCGGTCGACGGGGCCCGTTCCGGAGGCCCGGCCTATTTCATCTTCTCGATGGTGTTGATCTCCCTGAGCAGGTCCTTCTTGGTGAACCTCGACTTGCTCATGATCGTCGAGATGAACCCCTGCATCTGCTCCCTGGTCTCCTCGTCGATCTCCATCGAGGTCAGGATGATGATGGGGGTGTTGCGCGACGCCGCCTGCTGCTTCAGCTGGTAGGCGACGTTGAACCACGAAATGTCCGGCATGATCA
>CAYUME010001110.1:0-1536 GCA_964445475.1 uncultured Planctomycetia bacterium | reverse complement strand
TGACGCTTCGGCGGACTCCGCTTCGTGCCTCACTACAAACCCCACAGGCGACTGGACGCGGGGAGGAGGAAGAGAGGCCAGGGCGAGAGGCGAGTTAAGAGATAAGAGGCTAGGATGTAGCTGCCAGTCCAGAGACTGGAGGCTAGTCCGTAGAGGCTAGTCCGCAAACTAGCCTCCAGCCTCTTGCGACTAGCCTCTGGACTGGCCGCTAGCCCTAGCCTCTCCACCCCGAGTTGTTCCCCCTTCGCGTGTTCCGGGAGAGCGGCGGGGACCGTTCTTCCGATCTCCTCCCTCCTGCGACGGGTTCCTCGCCCCGCACGGCCGGGGGCCCCGGTGCATCGGGGAGGACCCGACTCCGGACGATGCGGATGCCCTCCGCCGGTAAAACCTTTGGCGCAAGGGGGGGCCGTCATGGTGACATGCGCCCCCCGGCGGTCGGCGGCTCATCCTGCCGGCGGCGGAGCGGCGGCGGGCGGCTGCTGCAGTCGCAGGGCGCGGCTGGAGAGCAGGGCGGCGGTGCCGAAGAAGACGGCGGCCAGGGCGAAGGCCGGCCGGGAGCTGCCGAGGGCGTCCGCCACCGCCCCCCCCAGCGCGTTGCCGATCAGCGCGCGCACCCCCACCAGGCCGAGGTGGACCCCCATGTAGCGGGCCGAGGCGCCCGGCGGCGCGTAGAGGGCCGGCCCCATCGTCCAGATGATGCTGACGCCCGCCATTCCCGCGCCGTAGAGCGCGAAGAGCACCACCGCCTGGACGGGCGTCGCGGCGACGGTCATCAGGCCGGCGAAGGCCAGCAGCGCGGCGTACGAGGCCATGCCGAGGCGCTCCAGCCCGATCGTGTGGAGCATCCGGCCCGCCCAGCCGATCACCGCGATGATGGCGAGGTTCGTGACCACCCCCTTGGCCAGCGAGGCGTCGCTGTAGCTCATGCCCAGCTCCGTGTCGAAGAGCCGGGCGAAGACGGGCTGGATGCTCATGAAGCCGAGGCCGTAGACGAAGAGGGCGGCCTCGAAGCGGCGGAAGGCGGGGTTGAGGACGAGGGTCTCCCGGACGGTGTCTCGGAAGAGGCCGATCACGTCGGGGCGGCGGCCCTCCGTCGCGCGGTCGTTCCCGCGCGCGGCGGCGGCGCCGGTCGCGATCGCCGCGCGGCGGAGGCGGATGCGCCCGTAGGCGAGGCAGGAGAGGAAGCCGATGACGCCGGCGGCGGGATAGAGCCAGCGGTAGGCCTCGGGATCGTGGTCGAAGACGAATCCGGCCCCGAGGGCCCCGAGGCAGGCGGCGAGCGTGCCGAACATCGCCGCCCGGCCGTAGAGCCGCCCGCGGACGCGCGCGGCGTAGTTCTGCTGGTAGAGGGCGTTCTGGGCGGGGATGATGAAGGTCTGCATCAGGCTCTGCAGGACGAAGAGGGCGAGGTAGGGCCAGGGGGCGGCGACCGCGGCCATCCCCAGGAGGGCGAGACGGCCGACCAGGCCGGCGGCGAGGAAGAGGCGGAAGCGCCCGACCCGGCCGCCCTCGTGGGCCGCGAGGGGGGCGAGGAGC
>CAYUME010001109.1:0-1537 GCA_964445475.1 uncultured Planctomycetia bacterium | reverse complement strand
ATCCCGGGGCCGTCAGCAAGGGCGATCTCACCCTCCAACGGGACTGGGTGGACCCGGCCGCGCCGACGAATTGGGTCGCCTCGCGCCGCGCCCAGTTCGACACCTTCGGCAATGCGATCCGGCAGTTGAACCCGCTGGCAATCGCCCCGGACGGCATCGTGCAGGTGGCTGGCGGCCATCTCCGGCAGGTCGACTACGACGCGGAGTTCCACGCCTACCCGGTCGCGGAGTCTCTCTACGTCGGGAACGGCGGTGCTCCGTTGACGTCCCGTGCGGTCTATGACCCGGGCCTCGGGACCGTCACCCTCTCGAAGGACCTGAACGGCCATGACACCACCTATGGCTACGACCCCTTCGGCCGGCTCAGGCGCACTGTCCGGCCGGGCGACACTGGCGATTACCCCACGGTGGAATACGACTACGCAATGGGGGTGCCGGTGGGTGCTTTGGGCCTGGTCAACTATGTGGAAACCCGCCAACTCGACGCGCCGCCGGGAGCAGTCACCGTCCCCAAACCGGATCGGTATTTCGTCGCCCGGGAGTTCTTTGATGGCCTGGGTCGGAAACTCATGGCCAAGTATGAGGCCGAACCGGATCCGGACTCGGGCGCGCTCCGGGTGGTGGCCAAGCAGGCCGCACGATTCAACGCGCGCCAACAGCCGGCGCGAGTGCTTCACCCTTTCTACACCACCGCGACGGGATCCACCCTCGAGGATCTTCTGCGCTTCGAAGAAATCGAGGGCCCGTCCTGGAAGGGGGTCTTCCCGGCCGGGAATGCGCTCGTCGAATCGGATCTTGCGGACGCCCCGAACGCCCGCTCGAGCTACGACGCCTTGCTGCGGGAGATCTGGTCGGAGAACCCGGATCACACGTTTCGGAAGGTCGAATACGAGCCGCTCGTCCGTCGCCTGTTCGACGAGAACGATACGGATCCCGCCTCGCCCCATACCGGGACGCCGACGACCCGCGAACTGGATGGCCTGGACCGCCTGATTGCGGTGGAGGAGGCCACCCGCCTGAATGATGACGGCACGCCCGGTGACGTCCTCCGCTTCTGGCGGACGACCTACGCGTATGATCCGAACGGGAACCTCCTCCGCATCGCGGACTCCCAACAGAATACCCGGTCGTTCCGCTACGACAGTCTGGGCAGGAAGCTGCTCGAACTGGACCCGGACCGCGGCCCGCGCCAGTTCCGCCACGATCCGGCGGGTAACCTCGTCGAATCCATCGACGCCAAGGGACAACGCATCACCTATACCTACGACGGCGCCAACCGGGTCTTGACCGAGGATCATCACGACGAGGGCCGCCCATTCTCAGGCGGGTATGTCTTCGATCCCGGGCAGGCCGTAGGCGCATCGAACCGCCCCGACGTCGCGTACTTCTATGACCAGCTGGCGGGGAGCGTGGACGCGGGCGACGGTACCACGGCAACGAGCACCAACACGCTGGGTCGCCTGGTCATGGTCTGGGACCTCGCTGGCGAGCAACACCTGGCGTACGATCCCCGCGGCCGCATCGCCTGGGTGGTGAA
>CAYUME010001108.1:0-1537 GCA_964445475.1 uncultured Planctomycetia bacterium | reverse complement strand
TGGACCTCACCCTGATCGGCGCCTGCTACTACTGGGGCTCGCAGACGGCCTGCCTGCAGTTCTACCCGGCGTTCCGGAACTTCTCGATCTTCGACGAGGTGGCTAAAATCCGGCGCACGGGCCAGGCGGACATGGCCTTCACCGACCGCTGGCTGGCCCAGTTCACCGCCCCGCACTACACGGACGAGCTGAAGAAGACCTACCGGGCGCACGTGGACTGGCTCCTCCGGTGTGCGAAGGGCGCCCCGAAGACCCCGCCCGGCGCGGCCAAGCAGGTCTGGCTCGTCCCTTACACCAACGCGCGCGCCATCAACTGGGACCTCGAGGCCCAGACCTACCTGGATGAGTGGTCCATCTACGACGTCGCCGACCCGCGCTGGGAGCCGGCGGTTGCCGCGAAGACCGACATCGGGCGGTGCGGCCAGCGCATGCTGCGCGAGAAGGCCGCGGCGTACACCGACCTCTCCGGCGTCGCGTACGAGGTCGACCCGCTGCCCAGCTACGCGGACATGGCCCTCTACTACCACAAGAAGATGTACGAGACGTTCGCGGACGGGGTCTACTGGGACGACTTCTTCGTCCTCCCGAACTACAATCCCGTCTCCGGGCCGGCCTACGTCGACGACGAGGGCCGGCTGCGCCCCGGCGTGAGCTGGTTCGCCTTCCGCGACCTGGCGAAGCGGAACGCCGTGATGCAGCACACGATGGGCATGCGGCCGCTCGCCTGGATCCACATGACCAACTGCAACGTCGTCCCCGTGCTCTCGTTCGGCACCGTCCTCTACGACTGGGAGTGGCGCGACCAGGGCGAGTACGCCACGAAGGACCTCCAGGACCGCCTGGGCGTGGACGACGACACCAGCCTGATCCTCGCGCAGAGCAGCGGGCTCCAGAGCGGCAACCTGACGGTGTCGCTGGATCTCTTCCGGCCGCCGGCCGGCAGCGGCGTCTCGCGCGAGTGGCTGGTGCGGACCGGGCTGGCGGTCTGCGTCCCCCACGAGATCAAGCTGCCCGCGGCGGACGCCGTCCACCGGAAGGTGATCGGCCTCTTCGACGCGATGGGCTACGGCACGCCGGCGTGCGCGGTCCACCGCTACTGGGATCCGGATCCCCCGGTGACGGCCGCCGGTGCGAACGTGAAGCTGCTGGTGCTGAGCCGGCCGGGCAAGGCGCTGGTCTTCGTGGGCAGCTACGGACCGGGGGGCGACTGCACGCTGACGCTCGACCTGAAGAGGCTGGGCCTGGCGCCCGAGGCGCGGGCGACCAACGGCGAGACGGGCCAGCCGGTGGAGCGCGTCGGCCCGGGGCGGTTCACCGTTCCGATCCGGAAGCACGACTTCCAGATCGTTGTCGTGGAAGCGCCCCGATGACGACAGCCTGAAGGCGGCGCGCATTCCCTGACGCGCGAGGTCTTCCCGTCCATCGGATTCGGGAGTCCCGATTTGGATCCGGTCCCGCCCCCCACCCGCCTCCACCCCGGGATCCAGGGCCCCGGGGGGGTCTCCGTGTTAACGGCCCGCGGCAGGGGGATAAACTA
>CAYUME010001107.1:0-1544 GCA_964445475.1 uncultured Planctomycetia bacterium | reverse complement strand
GAGGCGCCTCGCGAAGGCGCTCCGCCGCCGCGGGACGCGCATCCTCCACCTCCGGGAGCCCGGCTCGACCCGCATCGGCGAGTCCGTCCGCGCCATCCTCCTCGACCCCCGCGTCGACCGCATGGCCATGACGACGGAGACCCTCCTGTATATGGCCGCCCGGGCCCAGCTCGTGGACGAGGTGATCCGCCCGGCGCTGGAGCAGGGCGTGACGATCGTCTGCGAGCGATTCCTCCTCTCCACCGCCGTCTACCAGGGGATCGCCGGGCGCGCCGGCGTGAAGCCGGTCTTCGCCTTGGGCCGGTTCGCAATCGGCCGGACGCGGCCGGACCTGACGATCCTGCTCGACATCGACGCGCGCGAGGCGGAACGACGTCACCGCGGAACGAAGGATCGCATCGAGCGGCGCGGATTGGCGTTCCAGGAGAAGGTGCGGGCCGGTTTCCGCCGCCTGGCGCGACGCGCCCCCCGCGTGGCCGTCGTGGACGCGCGCGGGACCGAGAACGAGGTCGCCGCACGCGTCGCAGCCGCCGTCGACTCGCGACTCGCTCCCTCGAAACGGCATCCGTGATGCGGCCCGGAAAGCGCCTGCCGCCCGCGTCGGCAACCCGGACCACATGACGTCCGCGACAGGATCGCGACCGCGTCCCGGGAATCGTCCGGGGCAATCCCGGGGGGGCGGAGTCGCCACCCCGGCTTCTCGTCTGGAGCCCGGCACCACCGATGTCCCTCGCGCACGTCGTCGGCCACGCTGACGCCAAGCGGCTCCTGGGCCACGCCCTGACCGGCCCCCGGCGGGCACACGCCTACCTCTTCGACGGCCCCCGCGGCGTCGGGAAGATGACGCTCGCCCGCGAGTTCGCGAAGGCCCTCCTCTGCGAAACCGGCGGCCCCGACGCCTGCGACGCCTGCCCCGCCTGTGACCGGTTCGCCCGGGACGTCCACCCCGCTTATTTCGGATTCTCCCTGCCTCCGGGCAGCCGCAACATTTCCATCGAGACGCTCCGGAAGGACGCCGAGCTCGACCGGAAAATCGCCTTGAAACCCTTCGGGTCGCCTTATAAGATCGCCGCCTTCGACGACGCCGAGGCGCTTTCCGCGGACGCCGCCAACTGGCTCCTGAAGATCCTGGAAGAGCCCCCGCCCCAGACGATCTTCCTGCTCGTCACCGCCGTCCGCCGCCAGCTGCCGCCCACGATCCTCTCCCGATGCCAGCGCGTCCGCTTCGGGCGCCTGACGCCGGAGATGACGCGGCGCGTCCTGGTCGACCGGGGCGTGGCGCCGGAGGAGGCGGACCGCCTCCTGCCCTTCGCCGACGGCGCGCCGGGCCACGCGCTCGCCCTCCGGGAGGCGGGCGCGCTCGACCTGGTCGTCCCCGTTCGCGAGTTGTTCGCCGCCTTCGCCCGCGGCGCCTACGGCGACCGCCTCGACCACCTGGTGAAGACGTTCGACCTGAAGAAACCGGAGGCAGCCGAGACGCGCCGTCGTGTCCGCCTGCTGCTGGCCGCCGTGGCCGGGGAGGCGGCCGCCGCGATGCGCGGCGT
>CAYUME010001106.1:0-1550 GCA_964445475.1 uncultured Planctomycetia bacterium | reverse complement strand
GGGTTGTGCCCTGCCTTGGGGAACGGCTCGGGTGACAGGGCACCAACCCCTCCCATGGCGGAGGGCCGGCGGAGAAAGAAGAAGCCAGGGCGAGAGGCGGGTTAAGAGATGAGAGGCCAGGATGTAGCGGCTAGTCCAGAGACGGGAGGCTAGTCCGTAGAAGCCAGCCCGGGGACCAGTCTCCAGTCTCTGGGGACTGGCCTCTTGACTAGCCGCTAGCCCCAGCCTCTGAACTCGCATCTCGTCCTGTTCTCTCGCCTCTTCCGATCTCCCCCCGCCTGCGACGGGTCCCCCTTCCCGCCCCCGCGCCCCGCACGGCCGGGGGCCCCGGTGCATCGGGGAGGACCCGCCTCCGGAAGATGCGGATGCCCTCCGCCGTGAAATCCTATGCGCGGGGGTGCCGCTATGGTGACATGCGCCCCGAGCCGGGTCCGGGGACCAGACGATCTGCACGCAGGAGGCTTTCGACGCGCCTGAAGGGAAGGCACCCGCGCGCGGGAGCGCGGCGGGCATCACGGTTCGACTCCGTGGTCGAGGGCCGCTTGAGTGCAGCGGGAGGAGGCGCGACCGGGAGATGGCGAGGACGCCGGGAGGCTCTGGCGGTCCGGGTTCGGTCTGGCGTCAGGAGGCGCGGCCGCGGCCCGCGAGGCGCCGCTTGGCGAGCCACTCGGAGAAGACGTCCTGCACGGAGAGGAGGGCGCCGAGGAGGGGGAGGCCGGGGCGGGGGCGGTAGGCGGCCGCGCGGTTGCGGAGGAGGGCGGCGTAGACGGCGGCCGGGGTCGCGGCGTCGGCCTCGATCTCCAGGGCGGCGCCGGCGCAGGCGGGGCGGTGGGCGTCGGAGCCGGCGGCGAGGAATCCGTCGCGGGGCGCGAAGGCGCGCGGGAGGCGCTCGAGCTTGAGGGCCCGGGCGTGCGCCTTCCGCAGGAGGCGGGCGAGGCGGGTCCGGCGCGAGAGCTCGGTCGCCGGCGCCAGGGCGGCGTTGTGGGCCTCGACGCCGCGCGCCGCGCGCAGCAGCCGGCGCGCCGGCAGCGCCCCGAGCCGGAAGACGCCCGTCGTCCCCGGCGTGAACGGGTGGGGGACATACCAAGCCCACCCGTTCGCGTTGAGGCGGGCGGCCATCGCCTCCGCCCCCATCCCGTACGGCTCCAGGAGCGCCGCGTCGTCGTAGACCGACGCGTCGGGGTGGAAGGCCACGAGGTCCACGCCCTCCCGGCTGAGGAGCTCGACGCCGGGGAGGACGACGGCGCCGGGGGGCGCGTGGCGGCGGAGGAGGGCGAAGGCCCGCCGGAAGTCGCGGTAGCAGTGCTCCGTGGAGACGACGGCGCCGATGCCATGGGCGCGGAAGGCCTCCCACCAGCGCCGGGCGCGGCGGGCGGCCCGGGCCTCGCCCCGCGGGAGGTTCGCGTGCACGTGCATGTCCACGCGCAGGATCATGGCGGGACCTTCCCGGACGGGGGCCTGGGGCGCAACCCATGCATCATACCGGGGCGGGGGGGAGGGATCCACCCGGAAGCGTTCCCTTGTTTCGGACGTCCGAACCCGGTAAGATG
>CAYUME010001105.1:0-1554 GCA_964445475.1 uncultured Planctomycetia bacterium | reverse complement strand
CGAGACGGGCTGGCGTCCGGCTGAGCGCTTCGTCGCCAAGGGCCGCGACGGCAAGACGGACATCCACGGCGTGATCGTGCGCCCGATGGAGCTCGAGCCGGGCCACCGCTACCCGGTCGTCGAACAGATCTACGCCGGGCCGCAGGGCGCCTTCGTGCCCAAGGCCTTCGACCGGCACGTCGGGCTCTCGAGCCTGGCCGAGCTGGGCTTCGTCGTGGTGCAGATCGACGGCATGGGCACGAACTGGCGCTCGAAGGCCTTCCACGACGTCTGCTGGAAGAACCTGGCCGACGCGGGGTTCCCCGACCGGATCGCCTGGATGAAGGCCGCGGCCGCCCGCCACCCGGGGCTCGCCCTCGACCGCGTCGGCCTCTTCGGCGGCTCCGCGGGCGGCCAGAACGCCCTCGGCGCCCTCCTCCTCCACGGCGACTTCTACAAGGCCGCCGCCGCCGACTGCGGCTGCCACGACAACCGCATGGACAAGATCTGGTGGAACGAGCTCTGGATGGGCTGGCCCGTCGGTCCGCACTACGAGGCCCAGTCGAACGCGACCCTCGCGAAGAATCTCCGGGGCAGGCTCTTCCTCACCGTGGGCGAGCTCGACGACAACGTCGACCCCGCCTCGACAATGCAGGTCGTCAACGCCCTGGTGAAGGCGGACAAGGACTTCGACCTGCTGGTCGTCCCCGGGGCCCGGCATGGGGCCGGCGAGACCCCCTACGCCCAGCGCCGGCGACAGGACTTCTTCGTGCGCCACCTCCTCGGTGTTGAGCCGCGAAGCCGATGACCCGGCTGTACCGCGGAGGGGACCCCGCCCGATCCTCGCTTGACCCGATCCCCCCTTCGCGGCATATAATGGACGAAGTCCATTGGAGGGGCCGCCATGAGACGATTCCTGCTTCTGGCCGCTGTGGCGTGCGTCGCCGGATGCGGGGGGATGCCGTACGAGGAGGAGGCCCAGACGGCCCCCGAGCCGCCACCGGCCGCACGGGGCGAGATCGCCCCGGCGCCCGCGACGCCGGGACAGGTCTGGATCCCCGGGCGCTGGGTCCGCGTCGCGGAGACCTGGCAATGGCAGCCGGGGCGTTATCTCCAGCCGTCCGGGGAGGAGATCTGGGCCCCCGGAACATGGGCGAAAGACGACGCCGGCACGGGGTGGATCTACGCCCCCGGCACGTGGCGTTCCCTCCGGAAGCCGGTCGAGCCCCCCGCTCCCGACGGGACATCCCCGGAGCCGGGCAAGTCCGAGACGCCTCAGTAGGAAAACGGATACCGTCCGAACCCAAGCCCCGCGAGGGGGAGGAGCCCGCATGAAACGGACCACGATGCTGATCGCCGCCGCCGCCCTGCTGCCGGGGTGCGAGGACAAGGCGGAGACGGCAAGGCTGAAGGCCCAGGCAGCCCAGGCCCAGGCCCAGGCGCAGGCCGCGCAGGCGGAGAAGGCCACGCTCCAAGGCGAAAAGGATACGATGGCCGCGGACCTCGCCAAGCTCAAAGGAGAGCTGGAGACGGCCACCGCCGCGAAGACTACGGCGGAAAAGGCCGCGGAGGAAG
>CAYUME010001104.1:0-1555 GCA_964445475.1 uncultured Planctomycetia bacterium | reverse complement strand
CGGCTTCATCGTCGAGACCAGCCTCGGCTACTTCATCACCCCCCTGCTGAGCGTCTTCCTGGGCGTCCTCGTCTTGCGCGAGCGACTCCGCCCCGGCCAGTGGGTCCCGGTCGGCCTGGTCGCCGCCGCCATCGTGTACCTGGCGGTCGGGTACGGCTCCGTCCCCTGGATCGCGCTCGTCCTCTCCGTGACCTGGGGCCTCTACGGGCTCCTCAAGAAGACGTCCCCGCTGGGGGCGCTTCACGGGCTGACGCTGGAGACGGGGCTTCTCGTCGTGCCGGTCCTTGCCGGCCTGGTCCACGCCGGCGCGACGGGCCGCGGCGCCTTCCTCCGGACCGGGGCGGACACCGACCTGCTCCTGGTCGGCACCGGCCTCCTGACCGCCGCGCCGCTCCTGCTGTTCAACGCGGCCCTCCGGCGGATCCCCCTCTTCCGCATCGGCCTGCTCCAGTACATCGGCCCGACGCTCCAGCTCCTCCTGGGCGTGGGGGTCTACGGCGAGCCCTTCACCCGGGACCAGGCGATCGGCTTCGGGCTCGTCTGGACCGCCCTGCTCCTCTTCGTGCTGGAAGGCCTCGCAGCGGGCCGCGCGCGACGGAGCGCCCCGGCGGAGGACGCGCCTCGGCCGGAGACCCCGGCGTGACCCGATCGCGGGGCAGAGGAGGACGCGGGCGGAGGCGAATCAAGATCTGTTTGTCGCCGGCCCGCCCGCACCCTACAATGCCGGCTGGCCGGGACGGAGGGGCGACCGTGGAACAGTCCTCCGGGCGCCTGTGGCGGTATGCCGGGCTGGCGCTCGCGTACGCGGTCGCGGCCGTGCTCCTCGACCTGGCCAGCGGGGCCTTCGTCCTGAGCACCGGCCTGGCGATCTGCTATCCGCCGTCGGGCCTCTACCTGGCTGCGATCCTCCTGCTCGGCTGGCGCGCACTCCCTCTCGCCTTCCTGAACCCCTGCTTCTCGCTGC
Source organism: uncultured Planctomycetia bacterium (assembly GCA_964445475.1). Taxonomy (GTDB): domain Bacteria; phylum Planctomycetota; class MHYJ01; order CAYUME01; family CAYUME01; genus CAYUME01. Next base: position 591 of record CAYUME010001104.1, on the reverse strand, counting down.
TCGTGACGCTGCAGGACCCCCACATCAGCTGGACGGCCGTCCTCTCGATCTCCGCCGCCTCGATGGTCTCGCCGGCGCTGATCCTGGCGGCGGCCTCCCGGCTCGGCTTCCCGCGCGGCCGGCTGGACTCGTTCGGCGGGGCGTGCGCCTTCGTCCTGACGACCTGCCTCGCGGTGGGGATCGAGAGCCTGGCGTCGTCGGGGGCGTACGTCGCCTCGGGGCTCTTCCCGGCGGCCGACGGCCCGACTGTGGCGTGGGGGTGGTGGGTGTCGAACGTGCTGCCCGGCCTGACCCTCACGCCCGTGCTGTTGTCGGCCTTCGGCCGGATCCCCGCCGCCGAGGAGCGGCCGCGCCGACACCGGCTGTTCGGGATCGCGATCATCGCCGCCCTCGTCCCCGCCTCCTTGTGGGTCGCGTTAGCCGAATCGGCAGGCGGAAACGTCCTCCGGCTCTACCTGGCCTTCCTGCCGGTGCTGCTCGGAGGCCTGGGATTCGGGATCCGCGGGGCGGCTCTGGCCGGCCTGCTGGCGACCGCCTCGGCCCTCGTGATGGCGCCCCAGGTCCTCGCCGACGCGCACGTGATCGTGGAGG
>CAYUME010001103.1:0-1557 GCA_964445475.1 uncultured Planctomycetia bacterium | reverse complement strand
AGCCGGTCTCGCTCGCCCCGGTCGCGCCTCCGTCCGCCCCCGCGCCGGTGCAACCCGTCGCGCCGCCCCCGCCGGCCGCCCCCGCCGCGCCCAAGGCCCCCAAGGACCTGATTGCCGACCTGTCGTCTCCGGAGGCCTCCGTACGCCAGGCCGCCGCCGAAGAGCTCGCCAAGGCCAAGGCCGCGGCGGCCCTCGCCCCCCTCGCCGCGGCCTTCAAGGCCGAGTCGTCCGACGCCGTCCTCCAGGCCCTCGCCACCGCCCTGGGCAGCCTCGACAGCGCCCTGGTGGCGAAGCAGGCGCCCCTCGAGGAGGCCGCCGGGAAGGGCTCCGACCCCCAGAAACGGGCCCTCATCGCGCTCTTCAAGGCCGCCGGCACCGAGGCCGGCGCCCGGTTCCTCGTCGAGAACTTTGTCGCCAAGAGCGACTTCGAGAACCGGAACGCCGTCGCCTCCGCCCTCAAGAAGCACAAGAAGGTGGCGGTGAAGCCCCTCGTCGACGCCTTCAAGCGCGCCGGCAGCCGCCCGGACGTCCAGATGGACATCATCAAGTACCTCGGCATCATCGCGGAGAGCAAGCAGGGCGCGGCCTTCCTCGTCGCCCTGCTGGAGCCCGACGCGACACGCAACACCGCGGTCCAGGCCCTCTTCAAGATCGACCGCCCCGCCGTCCCCGCCCTCCTCCGGGGGCTCGGCGGCGGCAACCACTGCCGCCTCTGGTCCGCCTGGATGCTGCGCGGCCTCACCGGCCAGCTGCTCACCTCCCAGAAGATCAACGAGTGGAACCAGTGGTGGATGATCAACCGGAAGTCCGTCGAGGCCGAGGAGCTGAAGTGGGAACGGGAGGAGGAGGCGTCGAACTGGCAGGTGACGGACGACGACTGGGCCGACTACGACAACTCGATCACCGCCCGCGACCTGTCGATCCTCACCCCCCGCTACCTGGGCCGCGGGGGACGGCGGGGGGGCTCCGCACGGGGCAACTAGTGGTTGACGACCCTTCATTTTGCATGTCCCGCCGACGGCGGAACCTGTTCCCCTCCCGTGGGTTCAATCCGTAAAGCGGGATCGACCTGTTGCAGTCCGTCGAGGAGCACGCCATGACACGCGGTACGGTCCGTCGGGCCTCGGCCCGGTCCTTCGCCCCCCTCCTCCTGGCAGGCCTTTTCCCCCTCCCGACCGCAGCCCCCGACGCCCTCCTCCTCAAGGACGGCAAGTCGATCGAGGGCGCGGTTGCGGACAAGGGCGGCGCCTACGAGGTGAAGACGCGGTACGGCACGCTGACCATCGACAAGGCGGATGTCCGGAAGGTCCTCGCCGCCCCCGACCGCGTCGCCGCCGAGGCGGAGATCCTCCGGAAGATCGCGGACGGCATGTGCGACGAGGCCGCCGCGATCCCGAACCCCGCCGAGCGGAACCGCAAGCTGGGCGCGGCGCAGGAGCTGCTCGACCAGGCCCGGCGGCTCTGCGCGGAGGCGGGCGCCGTCTACTCCGGCCCGGACCAGGCCCCGCTCGACAAGGCCTCCGGCGACATCGCCGGGACGGCGCAGCGGGCCCGGGA
>CAYUME010001102.1:0-1561 GCA_964445475.1 uncultured Planctomycetia bacterium | reverse complement strand
GGTGACGCGCGGGTCCTCGAGTATTCGCTCGACGGTGTTGCTGAAGCTGAACTCCACCTCGCACTTGTCGGTGGCGCCGGCGATGGGCGCTGCCAATACCGGGTGGGGCGTACAGGCCAGCGGGATATGGCCCTCGCTGGCGAACAGCCCCGAGGTGGTCGCGGCCTCCGACTACTCCGGCGGGACGACCGGCATGATCCGGCATGTCCAAAGCCTGCCGGGCGGCCGGGTGCTGCTCCTGACGGAGTGCACGATGGGCGACAACATCATGGCCGCCTGCCCGAAGGTCGAGATGCTCCGCCTCTGCAGCATCCGCTGCCCCCACATGAACGAGATCACCCTGGAAGAGACGCGGGCCTCGCTCCGCCTCGACCGGTACGTGGTCGACGTTCCCCCCGGCGTTCGCGAACGGGCGAGGGTTTGCCTGGACCGGATGATCTCGACGGGTTGAACCGCCGTGCCCGGGGCCCGCACCGGCGCCCGACCCCGCGGGATCGTCTCCAACCCCATGGCGGAATTCGCCTTGCGGCCGCCCCGCTCCCGCTCCCCAGCCCCGGGGTTGATTCCCTTGACTTGGACTTGGTGGACTCCTAGAATATCCGGTCTTCAGGGTGGTCGCGCGAAAAGTGGGCTAACCCCCACTTTTTTTTATCGCAGGGGTGGACATGAACGGCGAGTTGCTCCGTCTCATCGACTCGATCAGCCGGGACAAGGCGATCAATAAAGAGGTCATTTTCCAGGGCATCGAACAGGCCCTGGCCACCGCCGCCAAGAAGCGGGGGAATGAGGAAGATGCGCCCGAGGTCCGGATCGACCGCGAGAACGGGCAGATCCGCGCCTTCCGCAACGGGGTGGAGATCGACCCGACGATCCTCGGACGGATCGCCGCGCAGGCCGCCAAGCAGGTCATCATCCAGAAGATCCGGGAGGCGGAGCGGGACGTCGTCTACACCGACTTCGAGGCCCGGAAGGGCGACATCGTGCACGGGAACGTCCTCCGCCTCGAGGGGCCGCATATCGTCGTGAGCGTGGGCAAGGTGGAGGCGATCCTGCTCCGCGGCGACCAGGTCCCGGGCGAGACCTTCCGCATCGGCGACCGGATCCGGGCCTACGTCTACGACGTCGAAAAGAAGGGCCAGAAGATCCGCGTCTGCCTGACGCGGGCCAGCTCCGAGTTCGTCCGGCGCCTGTTCGAGCTGGAGGTGCCCGAGATCACGGACCAGACGGTGGTGATCCGCCAGATCTCCCGGGAGCCGGGGTACCGGACCAAGGTGGCGGTCGACTCGACGAACGACCGGGTCGACGCGGTCGGGGCCTGCGTCGGGGTCCGGGGATCCCGGATCAAGGCGATCGTCGACGAGCTCAACGGCGAAAAGGTGGACATCATCCGTTGGAGCGACGAGCCGGAGGCCATGGTCAAGAATGCGCTGAAGCCCGCGGAAATCGCCCACATCGAGCTGGAGCGGGAGACGCGCCACGCGCAGGTCTACGTGCTGAAGGACAAGCTTTCCCTCGCCATCGGAAAGGGCGGACAGAACGTGCGTCTCGCCTCGAAGATGAC
>CAYUME010001101.1:0-1562 GCA_964445475.1 uncultured Planctomycetia bacterium | reverse complement strand
GACCTCCCCCGGTTCATGGGCGACTGGTACGTGATCGCCAACATCCCGACCGCCATCGAGAAGGGCGCGCACAATGCCGTCGAGTCCTACCGCCTCGACGACGACGGCAGCATCGCGACGACGTTCACCTTCAACGACGGCGGCTTCGACGGCCCGCGGAAGGAATACCACCCGCGCGGGTTCATCCGCGACCCCCGGACGAACGCGACCTGGGGCATGCAGTTCGTGTGGCCCGTCAAGGCCGAGTACCTGGTCGTGTATCTCGACGAGGACTACACCAGGACGGTCATCGGCCGCAGCAAGCGGGACTACGTCTGGATCATGGCGCGTGAACCGCGGATGGCGGACGAGGACTATCGGGGGATAATGCAACGGCTTGAGCAGCTGGGATACGACGTGTCCCGCATCCAGAAGGTGCCGCAGCGCTGGTGAAGCCGGCGTGACTGCGGGGCCGGTACACAGGAGGAGCCAGTCATGACAGTCGCGAAGGTGAGCGAGATCACGGCCACTTCGACCAAGGGCTTCGAGGATGCCATCGCCAGGGGCATCAAGCGTGCCAACGAGACGCTCAAGAACGTCACCGGCGCGTGGGTCGCGGACCAGGAGGTCGTGGTGGAAAAGGGCAAGATCACCAGCTACAAGGTCCGGATGAGGGTCACCTTCGTCCTGATGTAGGGTTGTACGGGGAGCGGATGATGTTCAGAGCCGTCGTTGCCGCGCTGATGCTGTCTGTGCCGGTCCTGTGCTGGGCGGGTGATGCGCCGCGCCTCGGGCAGGAGGCGCTGCTCGAGAAGATGTCCGTCCCGGACCAGGTCGTCCTGCTCGACGTGAGGACGCCGAAGGAATATTCCGAGGGCTTCATCCCCGGCGCGATCAACATCCCGCACGACGAGCTCGAAGCCCGCATCGCCGAGCTCGACGGCGCGCGGGGCAAGGAGATCGTGGTCTATTGCCGCAGCGGGCGACGCTCCGATATCGCCCTCGACCTGCTGCAGAAGGCGGGCTTCGAGAAGGTCTACCATCTCGAAGGCGACTACCTCGGCTGGACGGAAGCGAAAAAGCCGGTCGAGAAGTGAGGAGGGACCCGACGAAGAGGGGACAGTCCCCTGCGGGGACAGTCCCCGTCGTCGGGTCTGACCCCTCCCTTCAATCGAGCTGCGCGCGGATCCTCTCCGCATGCGCGGCCAGCTGCTGCGGGTCGGCCATGCTTCCCGCGTGGAGGCTCAGGTCCCTGCCCGAGTAGCGCGGCACCACGTGGAAGTGGAGGTGGAAGACGCTCTGGCCGGCGGCGGCGCCGTTCAGCTGCGCGACCATGAGGCCGGGCGGATCGAAGGCCTTCTTCACGGCCCGCGCCACCTTCTGCACCGTGCGGATCGTCGCGGCCAGCGCTTCCGGCGGCAGGTCGAAGACGTTCTCGCCCTGCGCCTTCGGGACCACCAGCGTGTGGCCCTCCGACTGCGGCATGATGTCCATGAAGGCGAGGGTGTGGTCGTCCTCGTAGACCTTGTGGCAGGGGATCTCGCCGCGCAGGATGCGGGCGAAGATGTTGGTCGGGTCGTAGG
>CAYUME010001100.1:0-1563 GCA_964445475.1 uncultured Planctomycetia bacterium | reverse complement strand
CGAGATCCGCCCGCGGTTCGGCATCATCCGCTCCCGCGAGTTCATCATGAAGGACGCCTACAGCTTCGACGTCAGTCTCGAGGGGCTCAACCGCTCCTACCAGGCGATGTATGACGCGTACGTCCGGATCTTCACCCGGGCCGGCCTCCGGCCCGTCATCGTCGAGGCCGACACGGGGCTGATCGGCGGCGACGTCTCCCACGAGTTCATGGTCCCGACGCCCACCGGCGAGGACCTGATCGCCGCCTGCCCGGCCTGCGGGTACGCCGCGAACCGGGAGAAGCTGGCGTGTCCGGCGCCGCCGTCCGGGACGGAGCCGGCGCGGCCCCTGCGCGAGGTCTCCACCCCCGGCGCGACCACCATCGAGCAGGTGAGCGCCTTTCTGAAGGTGCCGCCCGCGCGGATGATCAAGACGCTCGTCTATCTGGCCGACGGGACGCCGGCGGTGGTCCTGATCCGCGGCGACCACGAGGCGAATCCGGCGAAGCTGGCGCGCGTCCTGCAGGCCGCGAACGTCGAGCTGGCGAACGAGGAGACCATCCGGAAGGTGACGGGGGGGCCGCTCGGCTTCTCCGGCCCCGTGGGCCTCCGGGAGCCGGTCCGTGTCGTCGCGGACCTCGCCGTCGCCGGGCCGGGGGGCGCGATCCCCAACGCCGTGACCGGCGCCAACAAGTCCGACACCCACCTCGTCGACGTGAACGCGGGGCGCGACTGGACGCCGGGCGCGTGCGCCGACCTCCGCCTGGCCGTCGCCGGCGATCCCTGCCCCCGCTGCGGGGCCCCCGTCGCCTTCACCAGCGGCGTCGAGATCGGGCACGTCTTCAAGCTCGGCACGAAATACTCCGAGAAGCTCGGCGCCGTCTTCCAGGACGCGGACGGGAAGCTGCTCCCCGCGGTCATGGGCTGCTACGGGATCGGGGTCAACCGCATCCTCGCCTCCGCCATCGAGGCCTCCCACGACGCGGACGGCATCCGCTGGCCCCTGGCGATCGCCCCCTACGAGGTCCTGCTCGTCTCCGTCAACATGAAGGACGAGCGGATCCGGGCGGAGTCGGAGCGCCTCTACGGCGAGCTGGTCGCCGCCGGTCACGAGGTCCTGTGGGACGACCGCGACCTCGCGCCCGGGGTCAAGTTCAAGGACGCCGACCTTGTCGGCATCCCCCTCCGCCTCACGCTCGGCGGGAAGGGGCTGGAGAAGGGGACCGTGGACCTCAAGCTGCGGACGCGGAAGGAGCAGCAGCCCGTGCCCCGGGCCGACGTGGTCTCCGCCGTGGCGGCGGCCCGGGCGAGCTGTGTCGAGCCGGCTCCCGCACCGTAACGGGACGGTCGTGTCCCGCTCCGCCTGCTGCAGAAAGGGCCCTGCCATGCGCTTCGCCTCGCTGGGACTCGCCGCCTTCCTCGCCGCGGCGCCGGGGTGCGGCACGGCGCCGGACGGGACGCCCCCCCCGCTCCGCTCCTCCTTCTCCACCACCGGTGAGATCCGGATCGGACGGTATTACTTCGCCGCCAACGCCCGCATCGCCAAGCGGGACATCAACGTCTACCGGAACCTCCTCTCGAAGA
>CAYUME010001099.1:0-1567 GCA_964445475.1 uncultured Planctomycetia bacterium | reverse complement strand
GGAGCGCGAGGTAGACCGCCACCGTGTCGAAGAGGATGCTGCTCTCCTTCAGCTCCCCGACCGAGCCCTTCTTCGCCCACATCCGGTAGTTCTCCATCAGGGCCCGGACGAGCGGGTCCGGGCTGTCGCGGAGGGCCGCGAAGCGCTCGCCCCGGAGCTGGACGAGGCCGCAGGTGTCGAGCGGCGTGATGACCGCCTGCTTCCAGGGGGCGTGCAGGACCGCCTTCCCCGCCGGGACGGCCGCCTTGACGTTCCATTCGGGGCAGGGGGTCTTCGCCCCGTTGTAGCCGACGCGGACGCTCCCCTGCATCCCGACGAAGACGGCCTTGCCGGCGATCGACGGCTCCTTCGCGAGCGCCGCCGCCACCGTGGTGTTCGGGCCGACGCCGATGATCGTGAGCGGCCGGGGCGCCTTCATCACGGCGTCGACCAGGGCCTGGACGCCGTTGGCGTGGAGCGTGCCGGGGTAGGTCGCGAGGTCGTAGTCCTTGACCCAGTCCGCCTGGCCGGCGCTCCCCTCCGTCCCCCCCGCGCCCATCCCGACGGGGATCTCCGTCCGCTTCGCCAGCTCCAGGAACTTGCAGATCAGCTTCGCCCGGTACTCGCGCTTGCCGTAGGTGGTCGTGATGAGCTTCACGTCGAGCTGCGGGCACTTGAGCAGCATGAGCAGCGCCCACGTGTCGTCGATGTCGTCCCCGATGTCGGTGTCGAGGACCACCGGGACCGAGGCGGCGTCGGCGGTCGCGGACCGCCCCGCGCAGGCGGCGAGGGCGGGGCCGAGCAGGGCGAGGGCGGCCAGCAGCGGGGGGCGGCGCAAGGGATCCTCCTTCCGGATGGGGGGTGCGGGAACCGGGCCCGGGCGCGCCCGGGCCTCTTGCGGCAGGATAGCGCATCGCGGGGGCGACCGCCATGATGGAATGCGCATTCGGGTTGAGATATTTTGCGGGCGGCTTGACGGATCCCTCGGCGGGCGGCTATGCTTGGCCCATTCCCGGCTTCCCCTTCCTGAGGAGGGCTTCCATGCAGACGAACCGGCGCGCGTTTCTCGGGGCGGCCGCGGCCGCCGGCACCCTCGCCGCGGCCCGAGGCCTCCGCGCGGAGGACGCCGCGAAGGCGCTCCGCCTCGGCGTCATCGGCACCGGCTGGTACGGCATGGTCGACGCCCAGGCGGCGCTGAAGGCCGGCGGCGTCGAGATCGCCGCGATCTGCGACGTCGACAGCGACCACCTCAAGAAGAGCGCCGACGCGCTCGAAAAGGCGCAGGGGAAGCGCCCCCGCGAGCACACGCTCTATACCGAGATGCTGGCCGCCAAGGGGCTCGACGCCGTCATCCTCGGCACCCCCCCCCACTGGCACGCCCTGCAGTGCCTTGCCGCCCTCGAGGCGGGCCTCGACGTCTACTGCGAGAAGCCCCTCGCCTACGACGTCCGCGAGGGCCGCGCCATGGCCGACGCGGCGAAGCAGCGCCCCGACCGCATCGTCCAGGTCGGCTTCCAGCGCCGCCAGAGCAAGGCCTTCCAGGCGGCGAAGGCCTTCATCGACGCCGGCGAGGCCGGCCGCATCGTCC
>CAYUME010001098.1:0-1568 GCA_964445475.1 uncultured Planctomycetia bacterium | reverse complement strand
ACCTGCCGCCGCTGCGAGAGCGCCTCGAGGACGTGCAGGAGCTGGCCCGCCACTTCGTCGCCGAGGCGCTGTTGGTCGGGGCCTGGCCCGATCTCGTAGAAGAGGTGTGGCGGGCGCTCGAGGTGGTCCAGGCGGGGGCCTTCATGCCGGCGGACCCGGACCACTGGATGTGCTCGGGGAAGTACTGCGGCTACTGGATGGATAAATGCCCCTTTGGGCGCCGGAACCGGACGCAGGTCTGAGAACCCTTTCAGGAGGCGGACGATGGCAAACGGCAGGACGATGACGCGGCCCGAGGTCATGGGCCCGCCCGACGAGTCGCGCGCGCTCGCGGCGGGAAGCGCGGGGGCCCTGGCGGAGGCCGCGGAGGTCGGCGCGATGGCGGCCATGGCGCGGGAGAAGGCGCAGATCGAGACGCAGACGATCATCGCCCGGAAGTTCCCCCGCGACGAGATGAAGGCCTTCGACAACATCATGAAGGCCTGCAAGCGGCCGGCCTTCGTGACCAAGAAGGTCCGGAACAAGGAGACCGGCCAGATGGAGGACGCCTTCCACGCCCTCTACCGCTACCCGCGCGCCGGCGAGAACATCGACGGCCCCGGGGTCGTCCTCGCCCGCGAGATGGCGCGGTGCTGGGGGAACATCTACTACGGGGTGCGCATGATCTCGATGGACGACGACTGGATCCACATCCAGGGCTTCGCCATCGATCTCCAGACCAACGTCCCGGTGGTGAGCGAGGACAAGTTCAAGCGGCTGATCTTCCGGAAGAACGGCGGCTGGATCCGCCCCGACGAGCGCGACCTCCGCGAGCTCATCAACCGCCGCGGCGCCTTCTGCGTCCGCAACGCCCTCCTGCAGCTCATGCCCCCCGACTTCATCGAGGAGGCCGTCCAGGAGTGCAAGCGGACGGCCGTCTCCGTGGCCAAGGGGATGAAGCCGGAGGACCGCGACAAGACCCTGCGCATGATCGTCCACGGCTTCAGCGGGCTCGGCGTGACGAAGGAGATGATCGAGACGTACCTCGGCCACACCCTGGAGAGCATCTCCGCCGAGGAGCTCACCGACCTGCGGACGATCTACTCGACCGTCGCCGAGGAGCCCGGCTCGATCGACAAGTACTTCGAGCGCCCGAAGGCCGCCGCTCCCGAGAAGGGCGGGCTCGATCCCTCCCAGGTCGCCGGCGGGACGTCGCAGGAGCGGTCCGCCAGGCCCGCCGCACCCCCGCCCCCCGCGGCCGGCCCCCTCGAGATCAGCCCGGAGGAGGCCGAGCGGATCCGGCAGCGCGAGATCGCGGAGGCGCGCGGGGATGCCCCGACGGCGCCGCCGAAGCCCACGTCCAGAGGAGGCGAGCTCTTCCCGAAGGCGTAGCCCGACCTCCTCTCCACCCCCCCGGGCGTCCGCCCCCGGGGGGGACCGGAGGAAGCCGGTTGCGACAGCGAGGGAATCCATTCAGGAGGGGCGACGATGCGGATCCGAACCCTCGGACTCAAGGCGCGGGACCATGACGTCGAGCTTGCGCGGCTGACGGTGCTCTCGGCGCCGAACGGGACGGGCAAGTCGACCTT
>CAYUME010001097.1:0-1568 GCA_964445475.1 uncultured Planctomycetia bacterium | reverse complement strand
CCAGCTGCTGCACAGCCTGCTGCGGTACGTCGATTCCCCGGCCTTCGCGCCCCGGGCGGCCCTGGATGACGGGCTCTTGACGAAGCTGCTGCCAGGAGAACGCCCATGACCTTGCGCCTCGCCGCCGTCTGCCTGTTCCTGGGGATGCTGGGGCCGGCGTCCGCGGCCGAGCCGCGCGGCGGCGGCGCCCCCGCCCGTCCCGCGGCGATCCGGGACATCAAGGCCTACTGCCTCGATTTCAACTGGGCGGCGACCGCCCGCAAGCGCAAGCCGTTCGCGAGCCCCGGGACATGGGCCGGCGCCGACCCGGCGGAGCACGTGGCCTGGTACAGGGCCGTCGGCGCCAATGTGATCCAGACCTTCTGCGTCTCCTGCAACGGCTACGCCTGGTACAAGAACGGCGTGGTGCCGGAGCAGCCGGGACTGAAGCACGACTTCCTGACCGAGATGGTGAAGCGCGGACACCGGGAAGGCCTGTTGGTCATGGGCTACTTCTGCATCGCCGCCAACACGAAATGGGGCACGGACCATCCCGACCTGAGCTACGGCACACCGACCACCTACCATATCCCGTACACGGACGAGTACCTCGCCTACCTCTCCGCCTCCATCGGCGACGCGGTGCGCAAGACCGGCATCGACGGGTTCATGATCGACTGGGTGTGGATGCCGAAGCGGGAGTCGACGCAGGGCCGATGGCTGGCGTGCGAGAAGACGCTGTACCGGCAGCTCACGGGCGAGGCGTTCCCGGGCGAGGAGGCGCTTTCGAAGGAGCAGGACACCGCCTACAGCCGCAAAGCGATCGACCGCTGCTGGCAGGCGATCCGGAAGGCCGCGAAGGATGCGAACCCGGACTGTATCGTCTGGCTGACCAGCAACAACACGATGCACCCCCATGTCGTCAACTCGGACCTGTACAAGGAATCGGACTGGCTGATGAACGAGTGCGGGGACATGAAGCGCGTCGACTCCGTCACGTCGATGATCGGCGGACACACGCGGCTGATCACCTGCCTGGCGCGATGGAACAATCAGGACGCCACCCAGGTGGTTCCGGAGGCCCTCGCGGCGGGCGTCGGGCTGTACGGGTTCACCGCCCCGCGCACCCAGGGCGGCCTCGTCCCCCTGGACGGCATCCTGTCGAAGCCGGTGGCCGAGTTGCAGGGTGACGACCGGAACATCGCGGTCCTGGCCCGTGCCTACCACGGCGCGTCCCTCGCCTCGGTCCGGGACGACCAGGGCGCTTTCGTCGAACCCCCGAAGTAGCGGGAGGAGCCCTCGGATGAAGCGGCACCCGTTGACCGCCCTGATCCTGGCGGCGTCGTGCGCGGGCGCGGTCGGCCCGGCCTCGGCCGGGGAGGGCTCCTACTACAAGGGCCCCGGGCTCTTCTCCACCCGCCCGGACGAGACGAAATCGCTCCAGACCATCGACCGCTTCGGTCCGGTCGGCCTGGGGATCGACCTGATCCAGCCCGCCTTCCGGATGAGGATCCACCATATCGAGGAGGGCTCGCCCGCCGCGTCGACCGGCCGGCTGAAGCCCGGGCAGCTCCTCGAGACGATCAACG
>CAYUME010001096.1:0-1572 GCA_964445475.1 uncultured Planctomycetia bacterium | reverse complement strand
GGTCCTGGTGCAGGATGCGTGGGTGGCGACGTCGAACCACGAGAAGGATGGACTCTGATCCTCGGGCGGGAGGCCAGCGAGCTCGAAGCTCGGGAGTGGGTTTTTGTTGAAGCGCAGCCCCTTCTCATAGAAGGCAACGTAAACCGCGCTATCCCAGGCGGCGCCGGGGATCCGCCGGGGATCGTCCCGCTGACGCTCGTCAAGCGAACATCGGACAACCCCCCGGCCGGCCGCCGCGCCGCCCGGGGACCGTGAAATCGGATCTCACATCGCACTGCGGACTATCCCCTCGATCGCCTCCCGGCCCAGCTCCGCCGGGTTCGTCTTCATCCCGCCCCCCAGCGGCGCGGCCAGGATCGCCGTGACGTCCGCCTCCGTCACCCCGTACGCCCCGAAGCGCGGGACGCCCAGCGTCTCCACCAGCTCCGCCAGACGGTTCGCCCCCGCCAGGGCGTCCCCCAGCGCGTCCCCCCCGGCCCCCCGCCCCGTCAGCCACCGGCCGACCTGCGCGAGGCGCGACAACGCGTCGGGCCCGGAGGGCCCTCCCACACGGGCCAGCGCCCGCGCGTTCTCGCGGATCGACTCCGCGACCAGCCGCGCGCAGACGACGCCGTGCGGCACCGACGTCAGCGCGCCGATCGCCGAGGCCAAGGCGTGAACGACGCCGAGGCCGGCGTGCGAGAGGCAGACGCCGCTGTAGAGCGCCGCCTTCGCCATGACCGCACGGGCCTCGAGATCCATCCCGTCCCCCACCGCCCGCGGCAGCGCCACCGCCGCCTCCGGGATGGCCTGCGCCGCCAGGGCGTCCGTGAACGGCTGCGCCCGGCGCGACACGTACGGCTCGATCAGCTGCACGATCGCGTCCATCCCCGACGCCGCCGTCACGCCCGGCGGGGCCGAGACCGCCAGCGCCGGGTCCACGAGCGCGAGACGCGGGACGACGTGGATGCTCCGCAGGCTCCGCTTGTACTTCCGCTCCCGGCTGGAGAGCACCGCGTTGCGGGTCACCTCGGCCCCCGTCCCGGCCGTCGTGGGGACGACGATGCAGGGCAGCCCCGGGCGGTCGATGACGCGTCCGTCGCCGATCCCCTCGAGGTACGGCTCCACGGGCTCGTTGCGCGGCGCCATCGCGGCGACCGCCTTGGCCGTGTCCACCGCCGCCCCGCCGCCGATCCCGACGACCAGCCCGCAGCGCTCGGCCCGGGCGAGCGCCGCGCCGGCATCCACGTCGCTCGACGCCGCCTCGGCATCCTTCATCCGGAACGGGACGACCGCCTCCGCCGCCCCGCGGAGCGACTCGAGGGCCTGACCGGCCGGGCCGACGCCATCGAGGACCCAGGCGGGGGCCGCCACAAGCACGCGCGGCCGGCCGAGCTCGCCCGCGAGGGCGTCCAGGTCCTTTACGCATCCGACACCGAAACGGACGCGGGCGGGCAGGTGGAACTCGAAAGGGGGCGGGGCATCCATGGCGGAAGGCTCCTGCGTGGATAAGCCGGCTGGAGGTCACCGGTACGGTCCTGTCGCGCCCGGGGCCTCCGCATCCCCCCGGCCGACCACCCGCCCGCGTCCTAC
>CAYUME010001095.1:0-1575 GCA_964445475.1 uncultured Planctomycetia bacterium | reverse complement strand
CCGGAAGCTGGAGGAGATCGAGTCCGTGCTGGCGGGACGCGAGCCGCCCCCCCCGCCCCGGCCCCCGCGGAAACGCCGAGCGAGGGAAACGGCCCCCGACGCGGAAGACGAGTAAGCCTTGACTCGGTCTTTCACCGGCAGGTAGGTTAGCCGACCGTGGGTCCGACGTGTTCCATGAAAGGGGCCGGCATGAAACGATCCTCCCTCACTCTCCTCGCGACGCTGGCCGCCGCCGTCCCCGCAACCGCCCAGGACAAGCCCCCCGAGGCCGGCCCCCAGCCCCCGCACCGGTCTGAGACGATCGACTGCGTCCGGACGCGGACGGGATACCTGGTGGGGACCATGCGCTTCGAAGGGGACGCGATCTACTCCCACTCCGAATTCGACAACTTCCGCCGCTCGGGCTTCGACCTCTCCGCCAACAGCCTCTCCTTCGCGATGGCCTTCGGCATCACGGACTGGCTCATGGCGAAGGCCATCGTCCCCTTCCGGTTCCACGACTACGACCCGGGCGGCCAGGAGAACGGGATCGGGGACATCACGCTGGACGGCAAGCTTTCCGTCAAGAAGGGCGCCTCTCCCATCGGCTTCGTCCCGCTCGACCTCGCCTTCGGAATGGCGGTCACGCTCCCCACGGGCGACGAGGACGAGGGGCTGGGGGAGGAGGAGGCGACGGTCCAGCCCTACGTGGCCGCCAGCCACTGGTTCCTGAGCTGGATCGGCCTGCACGGGAGCGCGTACTTCGAGTTCCAGTCCGGGGAGAAGCCCTACCACGGCATGGCGGCGGCGGCGGAACTCGTCCCCTGGGCGCGGGAGCTGAGCCTGCTGGCGTCGCTGGAGGCGCGCCAGCGGGGGACCGACTCCCCGGCGTTCGCCTTCATCCCCGGCGCCGAGTACCGGTTCAGCGAGATGATCAGCGCCGGGATCGGGTTCCCCCTCGGTCTGTCGAGCCGGGCTGAGGACTGGGGAATCATCCTCAACGCCCAGATCCGATTCTGAGCGAAGCGGATCCCGCCAATCGACACGGACCTCGAGACGCCCCGCCCCCCGGCGGGGCGTTTTTTCACGCGCCGGGCACGGGAAAGACGTCGGCCTCGTCGATGTCCGGGATCCCGACCACCAGCACCCGCATGCGGCCCCGCGCCGCGTGCACGACGCCCGGCGGGATGTGGACGATCGACCCCTTGCGGACGGCGTGCTCGACGCCGTCCAAGACCACCGCCCCTCCCCCCTCGAGCACGTAGTACAGCTCCGTGGCCCGCCGGTGCAGGTGGGGCTTCGCGCCCTCGATGTCCACGGCGTGAGCCCACGCGGCGGGATTCGCCGCGCGGTCCTCGCGGCTGATCAGGCGGTCCCGCCACCCGCACGCGCTGCGCTCGCGGGGCGTCTCGCCCTCGTGGCGGACCAGGATGCCGGGGTGGGGACGGGAGGACGGGGTCATCGGTCGTTCTCCAGACGGGAAGACGCTTCCTGCATTCATCCACAACGAAAATGAGCCACCAAGAACGCCAAGATGATTTTCTTGGCGCTCTTTCCGTTTCCCTTGGCGACCTTGGCGGTTATCTCAACGTATCA
>CAYUME010001094.1:0-1576 GCA_964445475.1 uncultured Planctomycetia bacterium | reverse complement strand
AGCCAGCGCTCCCGGCCGTCGGGACCCACCACCCGCAGCACGAAGGCGTCCCGGAGCCGGCCCGGCAGCAGCTGCACCAGCCCCGACCGGTCGACGAGCTCGTCCAGCCCGCTCCACTGGGCGGCGCGCAGCGCGGCCGCGGCCATCCGCATCCGGTCGCGCGAGGCAAAGAGGCCGCGCAGCAGGACCTGCCGGGCCAGATGCTCCGCGGGCGACCGGGGAAGCCGGAAAAACTGGGCCCGCGCCGCCTCGACCAGCGCCCCGTACCGAACCCCCACGGGGCAGGCCGTCTCGCAGGCCCGGCAGTCCAGGCAATAGGCGAGCGTCTCCTCGAAGCCCGGCAGGGGGCCGAGGTCGCCGTCCGCCGCGGCCTTGATGAGGCGGATCCGCCCGCGCGGGGAGTCGCGCTCGAGGCGGGTGACTTGATAGGTGGGGCAGACCGGCAGGCAGGCGCCGCACCGCATGCACTGGACCATCTGGTCGTAATCCGGGAGGTCGACGCCGGTGAACGTCCATCCGGGCTCGCGGCCGGGCGCAGGATGCAGGTGCTCGCTCATGCGGTGCGGGGCCCTCCCGGGCCGTCGGACACGGAAACGGGGGCGAGGCCTGATCCCCGCGCGGGGATCAGGCCTTCCCGACGCGCTTCAGGAACGCCGCCTCGTCGATCGTCTCGATCCCGAGCTTCCGGGCCTTCTCCAGCTTGCTGCCGGCGCCGGGGCCGGCGACGACGAGCGTGGTGGCCTTCGTCACGCTGTTGACGGCGCGCGCGCCGTTCGCCTCGGCGATCCGCCGCGCCTCGTCGCGCGTCATCCGGTCGAGCGTCCCCGTGAAGACGACGAGCTGCCCGGCCAGCACGCCCCCCGCCGGACGCTCCGCCTTCCCGACGCACACCCCGCCCGCGATCAGCCGCGCGACCAAAGCGCGGGTCGCGTCGCGGGAGACGAACTCGTGGACGAACGCGCCGACGATGGGGCCGACTTCGGGGATCCCCTCGAGGGCCTCCCGGGACGCGGCCAGGAACGCCTCCAGCGCCCCGAAGTGGTCCGCCAGCTGCCGCGCCAGCGTCTCCCCCACCTGCCGGATCCCGAGGGCGAAGAGGAATCGGGCCAGGGTCGTGCGGCGGGAGGCGTCGATCGCCTCCAGAAGGTTCTGCGCCGACTTCTCCGCCATCCGCTCCAGCCCGAGCAGGTCCTCCCGCTTCAGGTGATACAGGTCGGCCGGCGTCCGAACGAGCCCGCGCGCCACCAGCTGCTCGACCAGCTTCTCCCCCAGCCCCTCGACGTTCATCGCCTCGCGCCGGGCGAAGTGCAGGATCGCCCCCCGGATCTGCGCGGGACAGGCGGCGTTCGGGCACCGGAGGATGACCCCGCCCTCCTCGCGGGCGGCCGCCGCCCCGCAGACGGGGCAGGTCCAATCGGAAGGCAGGTCGGTAAAGGGGACCCCTTCGGTCCTTTCGTTATAGATATATTGGCAGATGAGACAGCGGTACTTGGCCATGGGCGGCTCGGGCGCGGTTTATCTTAACGCAACGCCCCGGGGCTGTCAAAACATCGGAGGGGGTCAAACCTACTTATTA
>CAYUME010001093.1:0-1577 GCA_964445475.1 uncultured Planctomycetia bacterium | reverse complement strand
CTTCATGCCCCCCGTGGACCGACTAGGGTAGCCGAAGGACGGCGGCGTTGACCGGACCCGATCCCGCGGGAACCGTCGCCACCACCGTATTGCTGGCCGTACTGATCACGGAGACTGTCCCGTCGGCCTGGTTCACGACGTAGACGAGGCTGCCGTCCGGAGAAATCGCCACGCCTCGGGGCCGGTCACCCACGGGGATAGGCGATCCGACCACTGTGTTCGTGCTCGTGGCGATCACCGAAACGTTGTCCTCGGCTTCGTTCGCGACGTAGGCGTAGGCGCCATCCGGAGTGATCGCGATGCCGTCGGGACCGGCTCCGACGGCTACGGTGGCAATGACCTCGAACGTCGAGGTCGAGACGGCCATCACGTCGTTCGACCCGCTGTTTGCCACATAGATCCGTTGGGCATCGGGGGTCGCCGCGATGCCGCGCGGATTCGCTCCGACCGTCACGACCGCCCCCTTGCTGCCCGGTCCGCGGACGTATTGGGTGATCGTCCCTGCCGGCAGGTCGTTGGATACCCATACCGACGCCCCGTCCGACGTCGCGGCGAGCGCGTACGGACGCCCTCCCAGCTCCTTACGCAGGAAGCGCACGTTGTCGGAAACGCGGATGACGTCCACGCTGTCCCGCAGGTAGTTCGCCACGAAGACGTACAGCCCGTCCGGAGTCGTCGTAACACCACGCGGGCTGGAACTTACGGCGATGGTCGCTGCGACCGAATTGGAACCGGTGCCGATCTTGGACACGGTTCCCGACAGCTCATTCGTCACGTAGGTGAAGGCCCCGTCCGGAGTGATCGCCAGCCCGAACGGACCGTCCTGGGTGGCGATCGAACCCGTAACCGCATTCGACCCGCCGTTGATCACTGCGACACTGTCCGCGTCGTAGTTGGTGACGTAGATGCTGAGCAGTATGAGGTCAAAGGCCTCGCTCTCCACGCTCAGCAGGCCGCTGGCCGCCTCGAGCGTGTAACCGGCACCGCGCGCGTCAAGGACCAGGGAGTCGAATGTCGCGACTCCGTTCAGCGCGTTGACGCTTGTCGTTCCACTCAGGGTGCCGCCAGCGGGGTTGCTCCCGATCGTGATCTGCACGTCGTCGGATGCGTTGGCGGCCACGTACCCGTTGGCATCCCGGAGCTCCACCACGGGAGCCGGCGACAGGGCCGCCCCCACGAAGCCGTCACTTGGCTGGACGGAGAAGGCCAGTGCCGTCACGATCTGGTCTACGGTGAGCGTGGTCGTGCCGTCCGGCCCGGCCGCACTGGCCGTGATCGTCGTCGTCCCGTTGCCCACCGCCGTCGCCAGGCCCGTCCCGGCGTCGATCGTGGCGACGCCGGTCTGTGACGAGCTCCACGAGAACGTGGGCTGCGTGGCCAGGCTCACCGCGTTGGCGTCGAACGCCTCCGCCGTGAACGTCTGGGTGGCCCCCAGGGCCGTCAGGGTCGGATTCGTCGGGCTCACCACAATGTTGGCCACCACCTGGGTCACGGTCAGCTCGGCCCCGCCGGTCACCCCGGCGGCCGTCGCCTGGATCGTCGTCGTGCCGCCGGCCACGGCCGTCGCTGTCGTCGTG
>CAYUME010001092.1:0-1577 GCA_964445475.1 uncultured Planctomycetia bacterium | reverse complement strand
CGACGCCCGGCCGACGGGTTTCTGCGTCGATCCGAAGTGGCGCCTGCTCGTCGCCGACGCCGGCCCGTCGCAGCAGGTCCTCGTCTACGAGGGGCTCGACGCGACGCCGCGCCCCGCCGCCCCCCTCGGCGCGAAGGGCGGCGTCTTCTCCGGGACCGCGGGCCGCACCGGCGACCTCCGCTTCAACGACCCCGCCGCCGTCGGATGCGACGCCGCCGGCAACGTTGTCGTCGCCAGCGGCGGCAACAGCGGGGGCGGCGGGAACGTGATGGAGTGCTACGATCCCACCGGGAAGCTCCACTGGCGACTCCACGGCATCGAATTCGTGGACATGGCCGACGTAGACCCCGCCGACGAGACGGCCGTCTTCACCAAGGAGGAACGGATCCGGGTCGACCCCTCGAAGCCCGCCGGCAAGGACTGGACGTACGAGGCCTACACGATCAACCGGTTCAAGTACCCCGACGACCCCCGCCTCCACATCTGGTCGGCCGGCGCGTGGGTCCGCCGCCTCCAGGGAAAGCGGCTCCTCTTCGTCCTCGACATGAACAACGAGTTCCTGCAGGTCTACCGCTTCAACGAGGCGGCCGACGGCGAGATCGCGATCCCGGCCGGCCTGTTCGCGGGGAAGCCGATCCAGCCCCGGCGCAGCGGCGGCGATCCCGCCTGGCCCCCGCACCAGCCGGCGAAGGGCGAGTGGATCTGGCGCGACGCGGACGGGGACGGGGCCTTCGACGCCGGCGAGTACGACCGCCGCGGGGACGAGAACGCTTCCGGCTACCAGGGCTGGTGGGTCGACGACGCGGGGACCGTCTGGCAGGCGACCGAGACGAGGGGCCTCCGCCGGTTTCCGCTGAAGTCGGTCGACGCGAAGGGCGTCCCCGCCTGGGGCTTCGCCTCGATGGAGACGCTCCCCCCTCCCGCCGAGCTCAAGCAGCTCAAGCGGGTCCGCTACCTCCCCGGCAAGGACGTGATGCTCCTCGGCGGGTGCACGGACGAGCACAAGAACCAGCACTGGAAGCCGATGGGGCCGGTGATCGTGCGCTACGACGACTGGAGCAAGCCGTCCCGGAAGGTCCGCTGGACGCTCGTCGCCCCCTACGCGAAGGGGTCCCAGGGCCATGAGTCCTGCGAGCCGATGGGCTTCGACGTCGCGGGGGATTACGTCTTCGTCCCCTACACGGGGGCCTCGAAGGCGATCCGGTTCAGCACGGGGCACATCGAGGTCTTCCGGCTCGACGACGCGAAGCCGGTCGGCCATTTCGAGCCGCCCGCCGAGATCGGCGAGATCGGCCTGCAGGACATCCGCGAGTGCCTCCGCGCCCACCGGCGCAGGAACGGCGAGTATGTCGTCTTTCTGGAGGAGGACTGGAAGGCGAAAATTCTGATGTATCGATGGAAGCCGTGAGCGCGGACAGGAATTACAAAAGCCCTTTTCCGGCCCGGCCGAATGCAACCGGGGGAGACCGGTCGGGTCGTTCAGGCAACAAGGCGCCACGGGGGAAGGCGGGGCAAAGCACCCTAAGGGGCGTTATCGGACCCTGCGGCCATAGCCTCCCCCTCCCCCGCAGCGGCTT
>CAYUME010001091.1:0-1579 GCA_964445475.1 uncultured Planctomycetia bacterium | reverse complement strand
GTGGCTTCGGCCGAGAGCCGTCCCGATCTTCGTCTTGGAGCCGCGCTCGGTGAAGGCCAGGACCGAGGCGCCGCGGACCTCCCGGCACATCCGGACGCACCGCCCGCAGAGGATGCAGATGTTGTAGTCCCGATCGTAGAAGGGATCGTCGTGCTCCGGCTCGAAACCGTGATACAGGATGGGATAGTCGAAGTCCCCGAGGCCGACGCGGTCGATGACGTCCTGGAGCTCGCACTCGCCGTCGTTCGGGCAGAAGCGGCAGCCCGTCGTCACTCCCGTCTTCCGGATGGTCCCCTGGTAGGTTCGGCAGGCGTCGCTCTCGTCGCAGATGAGGCAGCTCGAGGGGTGCTCGCTCAGGATGAGCTTGAGCATTTCCTGCCGGAACTCCCTGAGCGCGTCCGTCTCCGTCCGGACCTTCATGCCCGGCTCGGCGGCCGTCGTGCAGGACAGCGGATAACCGCGCAGTCCCTCGATCTCGACCATGCACAGCCGGCAGCCGCCGAAGGGCGACAGGTCCTTGTGGGAGCAGAGCGAGGGGATGGAGATGCCGTTGATCTCGGCGGCGCGCAGGACGGTGACTCCCTCGGGGAAGGGGACGGTCCGCCCGTCGATCTCCATGGTGAAAGTGCGAGGTTCGCGGAGAGCCATGGTTCACCCTCGTGGGATGGGATGCGGGGTCACGGGCACGATCCTAGCGGACCCCGAGCTCGAAGAGGCTTTTGGCCAGCGTCCAAGTATCCTGGTCGTATCCGAGCAGCCGGATCTTGGCCCGATTGGCCAGGGCGACGACGTCGTCGGGGGGGACCTTGCCGCGGGCGTAGACGACGGCGGCGACGTCGACCAGGTTGGCCGCGGCGATCAGGTTCTTATGGGTCTGCAGCGTGACCAGGAGGTTGCCTTCCCGGATGCCGATGATGTCGCTGACCATGTCGGAGATGTAGACGCCGCGGATCTCCTTGTCGCTCTGCTCGTTGAAGGTCTTGAGGCCGAGCCGTTGGATGAGTTCGGAAGTTGTCATGGCGATCCTATCCCTTCATTGACGTTTAATACAGCTCCGTCAGGCCGATGTCCGCGAGGACGACGCCCTGGCAGGTATCGACGGACCGGCGCAGCCGGCAGGGGACGACGGTGATCCGGGGCGGGGACGGGCCCTCTCCTTGATAGTAGGCGCTGAGGGCCCGGATGCCTTCGTCCGGGACGCAGGTCCCCGTGGCGTGCGACGTGTCCGCGCAGAGCGCGACATAGACCCAGGTCCGCCGCCCGCCCTCGCCGTGCCCGACTTTGTAGACGCCGCACTCGGGGTCGCAACCGACGCACAGCATCAAGGCCATGAGCTCCTTCAGCGGCACCTCCCGTCCGCAGGCCTCGCACCGCAGGTCGAACTTGGAGGCCTGGGCGCTGCCGAGGTAGTTCCAGAAATGGTCCCCCTCGTGATAGGACTCGATGGGCGGGACCGGCTCGTCGGAGAAGAAGGAGATCCTGTTCAGGCAGTGGTAGCAGCCCTCCGTGACCAGGTACCCGTCGCGGACATTGACCATCGCCCATTTGTGCCGGCAGTCGGATCGGCTCATGATGTTCG
>CAYUME010001090.1:0-1580 GCA_964445475.1 uncultured Planctomycetia bacterium | reverse complement strand
GTCCCCCTGGGTCGTGGTGAAGAAGTAGAGGTCGGGCAGGACGGCCGGCCAGAGGGGCTGGGCGATGCCGACGGCGGCGGCCTGGGGCATGTATTCCACCTGCTCCTGCCAGTCGTTGCGCGTGTTGCGCTGGAGCAGCGTCAGCCCCCAGTTGTCGTAGAGGCCCCGCAGGGAGAGGTACGACTCCGGCTCCTTCTCCTCGCGGTTCTCGCGCGGGAAGAACTCGAGCAGGAGGTCGCGGTCGCTGATGTAATTGCCCTCCGCGTCGACCCGCCAGTGCGCGTCGAGCCGGTGGCGGTGGAAGACGTGGACGCGTCCCCGGTTGTCGTACCGGAGGGGCGAGGCGGCCTCCAGGTTCGCGTCGAAGTCGTTGGTGAGGTTGCGGCCCCGGTCCTTCAGGTAGTACGTGTCGAGGAAGCCCTGGTAGAGGTCCTCCCAGTCGTAGACGAGGTCCAGGCCCGTGCCCCAGCCCCGCTCGTTCCGGAAGTCGACGTCGAGGAGCACCTCCCCCCACTTCTTGCGCACCGGCCGGCCGTTCCGGTCCGTCTTCGGCTCCCCGTCGGCGCCGGTCTCCTGCCTCTTGATCGGGAGGCCCCAGCGCGTGAGGACGGTGGGTCCGAACCGGGAGGTGTTGCCGCCGGAGATGCGGCGGAGCGGGAACGGCTCGCCCAGGTCGTACGTCATGGCGGGCCAGTACCCGAAGGGCACGCCGTCGAGCCGCGGGACCAGGTCCTCCATCCCGATCACCCCCCCGCGGTCCCCCGGGTGGCGCGAGAACTCCATGCGGCGGACGACGATGTCGTAGTGGGGCGTCCCGTAGGTGCAGGTGGTGACGGAGGCGGCCTCGGCGACGAAGAAGTCCTCCGAGACCTGCCGGGCCTCCGCGGCCCGGATCACGATCGCCTGGTTCGACCGCGGCTCCCGCGTCCGGATGCGGAAGTCGAGGAAGATCCCCTCGTTCCGCCGGAGGTCCAGGAAGACGCGCTCGGCCATCAGGGTTCCGCGGTCCTTCCGCGTCAACCGGACGTTTCCCTCCGCGTAGATCTGGTCGATCCGGCTGACCACGTCGAGGTCGCCGGCGGCGGCGGCCGCCTCGCCGGCGCCCGCCCATCCCACGACGTTGTCGGCCTGGAGGAGGTTGTCGTCCTTCGTGATCGTCACGCCGCCGGCGAGGAAGATGACCTGGAAGGGGCCCTCCCGCCACTGCTCGGCGTACTCGTACTCGGCCGTGACGGGCGTGCCGGCCGTCGGGGGGGGCGGCGCCTCCGGTTTCGGCTCTCGCGCGTCGGGTGGTCGTGGTGTCGCGGGGAGGGGGGAAAGGCCCTCCGGGCCGGGGGGGGGCTGCTCGGGGGCCGGCGGAGGGGGCTCCGCAGGCCCTGCGCCGGCCGGCCGGGGGCCGAGCGTGGCGGGGATGACGAGGAGCGCGAGGGCGAGCGTCCGGCCGGATGCCGCCGGGAACCCGGAATATGGGCGCGTGGTCATGCGTCGGCCCCGGGGGCGACAAGCGCGGCGGTTTCGGAACGTCTCACGCCGTCCGCTCCGCCCAGTGCGGCCCCGAAGATCCCTCCACCTTGAGGGGG
>CAYUME010001089.1:0-1585 GCA_964445475.1 uncultured Planctomycetia bacterium | reverse complement strand
TGCGCGCCCGGGTTTACGACAATCCCCAGGACGCCGCCGAGGACGAGGAACGCTTCATGCGGGAGGCCCGCCTCTGCGCGGCGCTCCCCAAGCACCCCCACATCGTGACCGTTTTCGACATGGGGGCGGTCGAGAAACGCCGCTACCTGGCCATGGAGTTCATCCGGGGCCAGTCGATGGTCGACTGGGTGAGGCAGGAGGGCCTGCCCCTTCGGCGCCAGGTGCAGCTCCTGCGCGATATCGCCGCGGCCATCCACCACGCCCACCAGCACAACGTCGTCCACCGGGACCTGAAGCCGGCGAACGTCATCGTGGACGGGGACGACCAGCCCCACGTGACCGACTTCGGGCTCTCCAAGGCGACCGCCGGGCTCCACTCGAACTCGCTCACGGCCTCGGGGATGCTGGTGGGCACGCCCTCGTACATGAGCCCGGAACAGGCGAAGGGGGAGAAGACGATCGACCGCCGCTCGGACGTCTACGCCCTCGGGGTGATGCTCTACGAGATCCTTGCGGGCCGCCTGCCGTTCATCGCGCCCAGCCCGATCGAGCTGCTGATGAAGATCGTGAACGACCCGGTCGTCCCCCCGTCCCGCCTCGACCCGCCGCCCCCCCATCCGGAGCTCGACGGCCGTCTCGAGGCGATCTGCCTCAAGGCCGTCGCCAAGGCCCCTGGAGACCGCCATCCGACAACGCTGGCCCTGGCGGAAGACCTGACGCGGTGGCTGGAGGGCGCGCGAAGAAGCGCGAAGCCGGCTGCCGCCCCGCGGCGGCGCCTCCTCCTCGCCGCCACTTCGGCCGTCGCGGCGGCCGGCCTGGCCGTCGCGATCTGGGGGCCGTGGAATCCGAGGGCCGGGAAGCCGGCGCCCCCCCCGCCGACGGCGCCCGCGCCTGTCGTGCCGGAAGCCGTCCCGACCCCGCCCCCCCTGACAGAGGAGACGGCGGCGCAGCGCGCGGCGGCCGACCGGGAGCAGCTCGAAGCCCGGCCCGCAAAGGAGCTCCGGGGGGAGGAAACGCCAACGGATCGCTCGATCCCGGCGGGCTCCGCGCCCTGGCGGCTCGAGGGGGTGCTGACCGTGCCCGCGGGCGAGGGATCGACCATCACCCTCCGCCTGGAGGCGGGCGCGGAGCTCCGCGGCGGCCGGATCGATCTCCGCCGGCGGGGCCGCCTCGTGATCGACGGCCTCCCGGACCGCCCCGCCATCCTGCGCGGCGTCGAGATCGTCCAGGACCACGGCGCGTCCCTGGTCGCCCGGCATGCCGTCTTCGACCGGTGCACGTTCCGCAAGGGCGGTGGATTTTTCAGCCGCTTCTCGTCGCGGTGGACGATCGAGTCGTCCCTTCTCTACCGGACGGCCTTCGAGCGGCTGGATGTCACCGACTTCGGATTCCAGCTCCGCCGCTGCGCCCTGGTCGGCGCCACGCTTCCCGAGATCCGGGAGAGCAAGGACAACGCCGCCATCGCCTGGGGGTTCCTGCGGTCGGAGTGGATGACGGCCGAGGCGTGCGCGTTCGTCGGCTGCACCGTGCCGCCCTCGGTCTTCTGGTGCACGACGCAGTGTGACTTCGACGGGTGCCGATTCCC
>CAYUME010001088.1:0-1588 GCA_964445475.1 uncultured Planctomycetia bacterium | reverse complement strand
CGACGAGGTCGGCCTGCGTGCCCCACGCTCCCGCGTAGGTCCGGGCGTAGACGGTGAGGACTGCGCCGGCGGCGGCACTCCCGAATTGCGACCACGCGAACGCATAGGCGGCGCCATGGCCGCGGACGGAGGGAAGGTCGTCGTCGCCCTCGCGGCAGGCGCCGGCGCCGCTTTCGACCGTCGCCGGCGCGCCCCAGTCCGTGCCGCCGAAGAAGGAGGCGTACACGTTCCGGAGGGTCCCGTCCAGCCCGCTCCAGGCCAGCGCATAGTTCGTCCCGTCGGACGCGGCGCGGGGGGCGCCGGCGTCGATGGCGGACGCCTCGACGGCCTCGACGCCGGCGGCGACCCAGGCCGCCCCGTCGTGGCGCCGCGCCGCGACGTCGTGGTTTCCCGCCGCGGCCAGCTGTCGCCAAGCCACGGCGTATCCGCTCCCGTTGGAGGTGGCGTCCGGGCGGTCGCAGTCGTCGGTCGTCCCGTCGACGTCCGCCGCGCCGCCCCAGGCCGCGCCGATGTGGACGTCGGCGAAAAGGCTCCAGTGGCTCGATCCGTCGACCTGCGACCAGGCCAGGAGGTACCCCGACCCGTTGGAGGCGAGGCGGCAGGTGCCGGCCTCGCCGGTCGTCGTGCTCCGCAGGGAGGCCGCGCCCCAGGCCGGCGTCGTCGCGTGCAGGGCGGAGTAGATCCTCCACTCCGTGCCCGCGGCGTTCTCCTGGATCCACGCCACGGCGTAATCGTCGCTGGAGGCCTTCCCTGCGATCGCGGGCCGCGCGGCCCACGCCCCGCCGCCGTCGAGCACCGTCGCGGACGCGTCCCACGTCGCCCCGCTGTAGAGGGAGGCGAAGACTCGCGCGGCGGAGGCCCCCCGTTCCGACCAGACGACGCCGTATCCCGTGCCGTTGGAGGCGATCCGGACGCCTTCCACGGTGTCGAAGGTGGTGCGCAGGACCGTTGCGGAGGCGTCCCATCCGGCGGCGCCGTAGGCGCGGGCCTGCACGGTGTAGAGTCCCGCGTCGCAGCCGATCCAGACCGCCATGAACAATCCGGTGCCTTTTGTGGCCACGCGGGGCGCGGCGGCGTTCAGCGCCAGTTCCGCTCCGGTCGACCACGTCCCGGACGCCTGGGTGTAGACGGACCCGAGGACGCGGGAGACCGACGGCGAGCCGTCCAGCGGGGACTCGGTCCAGACCGCGATCCCGTCCCCCGCCGGGTCGAAGGCCGTGTCGGGATTCCCGTGCAGCGCGCCGGCCTGGGCATCGAACCGGACCACGGGGGGATAGGGCGACCCGCCGCTATCACTGCTTTTGTCCGAGCAACCGGGCAGCAGGACGGCCAAGCCGAAGGCGGAAAGGGGGAGCGCGCGCTGCCATCTCGTCATGGGAGGCCTCCGTAAGGTTCGGGCCGGACCAACCGGGCGTCGGATCGGGCTTCTACTGTCTATGGATTGGGAATCCCGTTTATGACCCGGATCGTCGGGGGCGGTCGCACGGCGCCGGATGCGCGCTCCGAGACTCACGCGGGCAGGGCCTTGGAGCCGCACTCCAGCAGGTACTGGCGCGACGTCGTCAGCGCCGCGGCCATCGCGTCCGGC
>CAYUME010001087.1:0-1590 GCA_964445475.1 uncultured Planctomycetia bacterium | reverse complement strand
CTAGTAGTCCGTCACGCCGAAGACGAGAAAGCCGTAGTTCATGAGGAGGATCAGCAGCGCGAGGCATGTCAATTCCGCCCCTCCGCCCCACCCGCCGGAGGAGGAGAAGGCGCAGGCGATCTTGCCGTCGACCTTCAGCCACAGATCGTGTGGCACGGTGTCCCAGAACTTCTTCATCTTCCAGGAGATCGTCCCGAAGTTGGTGGGGCTTCCGACGGCGAGGCCGTCGCACCAGAGGATGTCGTCGCGGGAGGCCTGCGAGACGCGGCGGAGACGGACGCGCGTGCCGGGAACGGACGCCGCCCCCTCGACGACGTGCTTCGCCATCTTCGCCGTGTTGCCGGAGCCGCTGTCGTACAGGACGAGGATCTTGTGCATGGCGGGACCTCGACGGGGACCCGGAACGGCTGCCGATTCTACAATCCTCCCCCCACCGGCCGCAACGAATTCGCCTCGATCCGGCATCCCGGCGCGTGTAGAATCCCGCAGATCCGCCCTTCCCCGCACAACCGGGATGCCATGCCCACGTCCGTCCTCTGGATCTGGATGACGCTCTTCCAGGCCAGCGCCGCGCCCGTGACGCGATACGCCCTGGTGCCGGCCTCGAGCATCGGCTTCTGGCGCGTCTTCGGGGCGGCCCTCCTGCTGGCGCCGTGGTGGCTCCGGGCCCGGGCGGCCGACCCGGGCCGCCCGGTCTTCCCCCGCGGGGCCGCCCTGACCGGGTTCTTCCTCGGCGCGCACTTCGCGACGTGGTGCTGGGCGCTGCAGAAGACGACCATCGCCAACGCCGTCCTTTTCGTCGGCATGCAGCCGGTCCTCACGCCGTTCCTGGGGCGCTGGATCAACGGGGACCGGCTGACGGCGCGGGAAGTGGGGGGAACGGTCGCCGCAGTCGGCGGGATGGCCTGGATCCTCGGAGGCCAGATCCTGATCACGCCCGAGCATCTGCCGGGCTCCCTCATGGCGCTCCTGTCGATGGTCTGCTGCGCCTTCTACCTCGTGCTCGGCCGGCGGCACCGGGCCCCCGGGAGCATCGTGCTCTTCAGCGCGCCGGTCTACGCCGCGGCGGCCGCGACGCAGGCGGTCTTCGCGCTGGCGATCGACGGCGGCGTCTTCACGGGGGACGCGTCGACCGCGCTCGCCCTGGCGGCCCTCGCGCTGATCCCGACGGTCGGCGGCCACACCCTGACGATGCACCTGCTGCGCCGGATGAAGGCCCACGCCGTCGCCCTCTCGGTGCCCGCGCAGTTCGTGCTCAACACGATCGTCGCCGTGCCGCTCTTCGCCGAGCGGCCCGCGTCCTGGTTCTACCCGGGCGCCGCGCTCGTGACCGCCGGCGTGATCGCGGCGATCCTCCCGCCGCGCCGGGGCGCCCCGATCCGCCCCGAGGCGCCGCCAACAAATCATTGAATCCCATCCGCCCCCCCACTACGATGCGGCCATTCGCGGGGAGCCCCTCATGCTGCGCACCCTCTGCAAGTCGAAGCTGCGCGACCTGACGATCACCGAGGCCTGCCTCGACTACGAGGGCAGCATCACGATCGACGAGGACCTGCTGGAGCGCGCGAACGTCTGGCCCCACGAGCAGGT
>CAYUME010001086.1:0-1591 GCA_964445475.1 uncultured Planctomycetia bacterium | reverse complement strand
ATCTCGTTTTCATGCCCGGAACTCATCTTTTCGAAAGGGCCTGCCGGGACGGCGTCATCAACGGGATCGAGGACAGCGGCTATGAGCTGGATTTCCTGGCCGGCTTCGATTATCGGGGCCACGCTTGGAAGATGAACAATCTCTACCTCAACGGCCTGCTTTCACTCATGACCGGCAAAGCCACGCGCCGCCGGACGGGATTTATCCCCAGGGTGATCCTACCGGCCTTGATCCGGCCGCGCTGGCTGGATTTCAACGACAGGCACCTGGCCATCAGCAAGAGCATGGTCGGCGTGGCCCGGGCCGGACTCAAGCTTCGCCGGAAGGTGTTGATCCTGGCGTCGAAAGTACTCAAGGACCCCAGCACGATCTATAATCCGGGTGGCAAGGCCAAGAGAATCCTTTCCAATGAATCGAATGGCAGAGCCGCAAGTGCCGGTTCGCCGGATTGAAAGCTCCGCCGAGATATGGTATCTTAAAACAAACAGGCGTCTAAACCCCTCAGCTAGCCACTTTCCCGGTGATATCGCCTTGGGAATCCCCTTTAGGGGTGATGCCCTGGAGTCCCGGACGCCGGATAATATCTTGGTCCAATGGGTAAGGAGCGAACCGACATGGCCAAGGTGACCGGATTCAGGCAGCGGACCGCCGCGCGCACGGCGGTGCTATTAGCCCTCGCGACCGTTTTTCAGGTCATTCCCCTAATGGCGGGGGCAGGGCAGACCACAGTCCTCTCGTCGATCCTGTCCCGGGTGGAGCCGCGGCTTCGGAGCTCGTTCACCTTCAGCCCTTCCTATCCGACCCCCGGCCAGGCGGTCCAGTTCTCGGACACGTCGACCGGAACGCCGACATCGTGGCATTGGGACTTTGGTGACGGAGCGTCGGCGATAGTCCAGCACCCGGTCCACGCCTATGCGGCGCCCGGCTTTTACAAGGTCGTGCTGACGGTGGGCAACGGGACCGCGACCAAGAGCTCGAGGCGGATGGTCACCGTGGTGAACACCTCGACGTTCACCGTGTCGTTCACCAACAGCCCGGCGGTCCCCGTGACGGGGCAGGTTGTCCAGTTCACCGACGCTTCGACGGGGACGCCGATCTCGTGGTTCTGGAGCTTCGGGGACGGGATGATAAGCACGGAGCGCAATCCGAGCCACGTGTACGCGACGGCGGGCTTCAAGACCGTGACCCTGACCGCGACCGACGCCAACGGGTCCAAATACGCGCGGCGGATACTCACGGTGGGGACGGGCGGGGACGCCGAGACGCTGGCTGCCTCCTTCCAATTCAGCCCGGCCTCTCCGGCGGTGGGACAGACGGTGCAGTTCACGGACACGTCGACGGGGACGCCGACGTCGTGGCTGTGGAGCTTTGGGGACGGCGCGACGTCCACCCTCCAGAATCCGGGTCATGCCTACACGGCGTCGGGGCCGAAGGCGGTGAGCCTGACCGTGACCAACGCCGCTGGAACGGCAGTCGTCAGCCGGACGCTCACGGTCGTACCGCCGCTCGTGGCGTCGTTCAATTACAGCCCGGCGGTTCCGGTGTCAGGGCAGCCGGTGCAGTTCACGGACACGTCGACGGGGACGCCGAC
>CAYUME010001085.1:0-1605 GCA_964445475.1 uncultured Planctomycetia bacterium | reverse complement strand
GGACCAGGGCGGCGAGATCCGGCCGGTGAAGGCGAAGGCGCTCTTCATCCCGCTCCGGCGGGGCGTGCGGCCGGGGGAGCCGGGCCTGGTGTGGGGAAAGGACTTCGTGCTGGCCCGGCGGGTGGTCCAGAAGGGCAACCGGTACCTGACGGGCGTGCTCGACGAAAAGATGCCGAAGGCGGCCGAGGAGATCGGCAACCTCGCCTGGCAACTCTTCATCGAGCGGAAGGGCGGGAA
This sequence comes from uncultured Planctomycetia bacterium, assembly GCA_964445475.1. Classification (GTDB taxonomy): domain Bacteria; phylum Planctomycetota; class MHYJ01; order CAYUME01; family CAYUME01; genus CAYUME01. Next base: position 1,368 of record CAYUME010001085.1, on the reverse strand, counting down.
GCCGACCGCGGGCGCGTGAGGGACACGGGACGATGCGCTGGCAGCCGAACATCGCGCTCACGGGATTCGACGAGGCCCTGGCCGGGTGGCTGGCCGAGGGGTTCGCGTTCACCGCCGTCCCGGGGGCGCGCCTGGTCGACGGCCGCAGCCTCTTCGTCGAGGACCTGCCCGAGGAGGACGACATCGCCCGCACCGCGCCGTCCGGCTACAACCCGGACAAGGAGCCGGCGCTCTGCCTCTACACCGAGCCGGGGCCGGGCTTCGAGGGGGCCATGCTTCGCGGGGACGTCAAGCACGAGGAGACCGTCCGCCTGGTCCTCCGCCACGGCGTCACCCCGCTCGTGGTCAAGCGCCTGCTCGAGGAGGTCGTCGACTACGTGCTCCGCAACGCCGGTGGCGCCGTCATGGGGCGGTTCGTCGTGAAGCGGACGTTACTGATCTTCCGGCCGGTCGTGACGGCGCGCGAGGGCGACGACCACGTCTACGCCGCCGCAACGCTCCGGTTCAAGCTGATCGCGCACCCTGCATAGGAGGTGGACCATGTCCGACCAGACCGCCAACGTCCGCGCCGCCAACCCCGACAACTACCAGGTCTCCGAGCGCGTCTCGCTCTGGGTCCGGCCCCGGGCCGCCACCAGCCACGCCGACTGGCGCGAGCTCGGCAACATCGCCGACCACTCCATCGAGGGGATCAAGAGCTACCTCGACCATCACAGCCACCGCCGGGGGTCCCGCGCGAAGGACCGGAGCATCATCACAGAGCGCGGGGGGACGCTCTCCGTCACGATCGACGAGATCAACCGGGACAACCTCATGTACGCCTTCGGCGCCACCGGCGCCCCCACCGTCGACACGGTGGACCTGCTGGAGAGCAAGACGCTCAAGAACGAAGGCGTGGGCAACGCCATCGCCCTCGGCGAGACGGACCTGGTCGTCGGCTCCGTCATCGTCCGGGGCGTCGACCTGGAGGAGGAGGTCACCTACGTCGTCGACACCGACTATACCGTCGACGAGGTGAACGGCACCATCACCCCCAAGGCCGGCGGGGCGCTCGTCGACACGGTGGACGTTCCCCGCGTCCACGTCTTCTGGCGGAAGAACGTCGAGAGCCAGTCCTTCGAGCTCTTCCCCGAGACGGAGGTGGAGGTCGAGGTGCAGTTCCAGTGCCTCCCGGAGGGGGGCCTCAAGTGGGTCTCCAAGGCCCAGAAGGCCATCCTCAAGAACGCCGGCGCCATCTCCTTCGGCGACGGGTCGGACTTCGTCAAGATCCCGCTCCAGATCGAGTTCCTCGTCGACGACAACGGCGAGGTGGGCCGCGGCCACATCGTCAACGCCGACGAGCTGCCGTAACACGGAAAGGAGGCCGGC
>CAYUME010001084.1:0-1606 GCA_964445475.1 uncultured Planctomycetia bacterium | reverse complement strand
AAGCGCCGGCTCTTCTGGGCGGTGGACACCGACAGCCGCGTCTACGTGCTGCGGCTGGAGCCGGACACGGCGAGCGTCCGGGCGCTGGGGGAATAGGACGCAGGAAGGCCCGACTGCATCCTTCACGGACGCCCCCTCGCAACAGCTTGCATCTCACGAAAATCACACGCCCTCCATGAGGAAGAGGAGGGGAAAAGCGGGAAGACTTGACGACCGTCGAGCGGCCTTCGGCAGTTGGCCAAGTCAATTGGATGTGGCCATGCAGCCGGGCGCCTGGTGGCTGCTGGCGCAATCATTCCTCTCCGCCGCGAAGGTTCTGAACGAAGAGGCGACATCTGCTCACGCGGAGATGCAACACAACACGCCGCGGGTCTTCGACGCCCGCATTCCCAGGCGCACAGAGGACGGCGTCCGGGTCAGCCGGTCCCTCGCCGCGCTGATAGAGAAGGCGGAGCCTGTGTACAGAAAGTTCGAGGACCTAATCAAGACAACCGGGTCCCACGAGTGAACAGGGCGGCCGGCGGTGCCGGAGGAGTTCCTGTAGAGGTTGCAGGGGGATCGAGACGGCTGTAAAGTCTGGTTGCCCGGCACCATGACAAACAGGGGCGTTTCCATGAGCCAGATCGGCAAGTTCAGCCTGAAAATCCGGACAGCGGGCCAGGGGGGGTGGATCCCCCTGACGGTGCGCATGATCACGCCCACCTTCGACGAGAGTCCGGACAGCGTGGTCTCGGATGTGGGCACCTTCGACACGCCGGAACAGGCGCAGGAAGCAAAGACGAATTATCTGGAAGAGCACCCCGGCATCGAATGCTGCATTTTCAAGACGGTCAAGAACGAAGACGGGGAGGTCGAGGACATCAACGTCGATTCGCTGTTGGAAGACAGCGATTGAGGGAACACCCGCTGTGACAGGGCTGGCGGTAACGGTTGTGGCCGGGGTTGGTCCGGCGGCGGAGAGCGCCGGGACAAGAGGCCGGACAACCCCGATTGGCAGCGCCTCCCCCTATCCTTTACCCACATCCTTGAAACCGCCGAGGCACGCCGATAACGCCGATCCGGAAGACCGCAATCGGCGTGAGTCCGCGTTCATCGTTGCCCGCCAGTCCAGATCCGGCGACAGGGCGTCCTCCGCCCCGTCGTCTGTCGTCAGGATGCGATTCCTCCACCCTCGCGCACCCGGCCGCCTCGTCCCGCTGGCGCTGACGCTCCTCCTCGCCTCCGCGCCTGCCCCGGCCGGCGTCCGCCTCGTCGATCCCGCCGGGAGCGACCGGAACCCCGGCACCGAGGACCGCCCCTGGAAGACGATCCAGAGGGCGGCGAACGAGGCGAAGCCCGGGGACCGGGTGATCGTCCGCCAAGGCGCCTACGTCGAGCGGGTGCAATTCGGCGTCTCCGGCAAGGAGGGAACTCCCGATCCTCTTCGAGGCCCTCGGCGCGGTCGTCGTCAAGGGCCCCCCCCCCGGCCTCCAGCACTGGGAGGCGGTCCTCGACATCCGGAAGCGGAGCCACCTCGTCGTCAAGGGCTTCCGCGTCTCCAACAACCGGGGCCACGACACGACCGGGAAGAAGCGCACGAACACGTTGGCGGTGATCAGGATCGTCA
>CAYUME010001083.1:0-1608 GCA_964445475.1 uncultured Planctomycetia bacterium | reverse complement strand
AGGCATCGCAAAAGAGGCTGCGGCGAAGGCGAGCGTGAGGCGCATCGGTTCCTCCATCCTGCAGCACAAAATGGCCACGGACGCGCGGATGAGGCGAGGCCTCGGGGATGAGACGGGACCGCGCGTCGCGGTGCCGGTGTGGATCAGAATCCCAGCATCAGTCCGCAGGTCAGCTGCCAGGAGTCGTAATCCCGGTCGGAGACGGTGTCGAAGCCGGGATCGTTGAGGAAGAGGTACCGGAAATCGGCGTAGACGGCCGAGGCGAGGCCGAAGCGCAGCTCGGCGCCGCCCCCGACGTGAACCCCGAACTGGGAGGCCGTCTCGTTGTCCAGGTACGAGAGCCCGTGACGGTAATCCACCCGCGTGTAATACCAGCCCGCGCCGGCCAGGAGGTACGGCTGAACCACGTAGTCGGGCAGCGGGTAGACCAGGCCGGTCAGCTGGATCGGGATCTGGGAAACGAGCGCGTCTCCATCCGCGAACGTGGAGGCGTGATAGGTCACGGCGCCCTCGGCGCCGAAATAATCGAGGAACCGCAGGCGGGCCATGAGGCCGCCGAACCAGGTTCCGCGGTCCGCCCCGCGGGTCTTCAGGTAGCCGGCCGTGGGGCCGAGGCCGAAGTCGAGGGTGTCCGCCCGGGCGTCGGCCGTCGATCCCAGGAACAGCGCCAGGAGGACCGGCACCCCGATGCGTTTCATCGTCATGGCCTCCTGAGGAAAAAGCGCTTCGGATCCTCGCGGCCCTAGGCGGGTGGCGCGTCGGTCGGCGACTTCAGGAACGGCTTGAGGAGCTCGATCGGCAGGGGGAAGATGATCGTCGAGTTCTTCTCGCTGGCGATCTCGGTCAGGGTCTGCATGTAGCGAAGCTGGATGGTGGTGGGATTGCGGCCGAGCTCCTCGGCGGCCTTGGAGAGCTGCGTGGCGGCCTGGAACTCGCCGTCGGCGTGGATGATCTTCGCCCGCTTCTCGCGCTCCGCCTCCGCCTGCCGCGCCATGGCCCGCCGCATTTCGTCCGGCAGGTCGACGTGCTTCACCTCGACGGCGGAGACCTTGATGCCCCACGGGTCGGTATGCTTGTCCAGGATCTCCTGGAGCTGGTGGTTGAGCCGCTCGCGCTGGGAGAGCAGATCGTCGAGGTCGACCTGCCCCAGGACCGACCGCAGCGTGGTCTGGGCCAGCTGGCTGGTGGCGTACTCGTAGTCGGTCACCTCGACGATCGCCTTGCGCGGGTGCATGACGCGGAAGTAGACGACCGCGTTCACCTTCACCGAGACGTTGTCGCGGGTGATGATGTCCTGCGGCGGGACGTCGTGGACCTCGGTCCGCAGGGAGACGCGTATCATCTTGTCGATGACCGGGATGAGCAGAAAGAGGCCCGGGCCGTAATCCATCGGGCGCAGGCGGCCGAGCCGGAAGACGACGCCGCGCTCGAACTCCGGCAGGACCTTGATGGCCGAGAATAAAATGAAGGCGCCGACGATGAGGGCCAGCACGATCCCGGGACCGATCAGCCCGAGGCCCAGAAGCTCCAGAAGCTCTTTCATGCGGTTCCCCTTCCAATGGATTTCGGGTTGTCCGGCCCGCGCGGGGTCAGGCGTTTCCGGGGCCG
>CAYUME010001082.1:0-1610 GCA_964445475.1 uncultured Planctomycetia bacterium | reverse complement strand
ACCGCCCGCCGGCGCGCGAGGGCTTCACGGGGAAGGGGACCTCCCGCCCGGCCTCCTCGACGGCCAGCACCGTGTCGAGGAAGCAGACGACGCGTCCGCCTCCGATCGAGAGCGTCAGGGCGGTGACGTCCGCCGGGTCGAACCGTCCGTTTCCCTCGCCGTGGCGCGCAAAGTCTGGAGATCCGTCCGGTATGGGCACCTCGAAGACGTTCCAGCCTTTCGCGGCGCGCAGGTGCTCGAACGCGCCGCTCCCGACGTGCCAGTGATCGTCGTCCTTCTCACGCAGGCTCACCGCCCACTCGGGCCGCCCCTCGATCGCGGCGACCCGGACGTGGAAGCGGATGTAGCGCTCGACGGGCCGGAGGCGGAGGGGTCGGACGAGCACGGCCTGTGCGTCGGGATCCTTCTCCGGAGGGCGGAAGCTGATCAGGAGCGAGAGTCGCGGCGAATGGAAGAGCTCGGGCGACAGGAGGCACTCGATCGGGGCCGACCAGTCGGCATGGTACCATCGCAGGGGCCCTTCGAAATCGTCCAGGAGCCGGACGACGTCCGGCCCCCGCGAGCGCTCCCGCAGCCGGAGCAGGGAGGCCCCCATGGCGTCCGTCGCGGCGTACTGGCCGGCGGCGAGATCCACCGCGGCGCCGTCGCTCCGCCGGGTGAATCGGACCCGGCCCTGCTCGACGTCCAGGCGCGTCGCCTTGGGCGAGACGGTGAGGGTGAATCGCGTGCCCTGGATGCGCGCCTCGGCATGCGGGGTCGTGATCACGAGCGGCCGGCCGGGGGGCTGGGCGGAGACCACCGCCGACAGCATGCCGTGCTCCAGGAACGCGCTTTTCCCGGCATGGGACTCCTGCGGGGCCCGTGGGCGGCCGTCCGTGAGCCGTCGCACCAGCGAGTCCGGGGCGATCTCCATCCGTGTGGCGTCGGGAAAGAGGACGACCGCCATTGTGCCCGACGCGTTCACCCGGAGCCCTTGGTCGGCCAGAAGGGCCTGTCCCGCCACGGCGGGTGTCGACCCGCCGGTCGCGTCGAGGACGGAGATGTTGTCTCCCGCCCGGTCCAGCCGCGCGACGCTCACCTCGGAGCGCTCGACCAGCCGTGTGGTGCTCGGGGCCCGGTAGCGCGGGACGACCGGGTCGGTGTCCGGGGAAGCCGGAAGGTCCGGGGCGGGCGGCGGCACCGGCGTCGCCGGGAGGGGGAGATCCGCGGAGGGAGGCGGGACCGCCATCGCGATCGGCTCCGGCGGTGCCGCGCTCGGCTCGGGATCCGCTCCGGGATCGTCCGGGTGGGGACCGCCCAGCAGGCGCTCGGGATCCGTGCGGGGGCTCTCGAGGGCGACCCGGGCCGCTGCCAGCGCCTCCTCGTCCGGAGGCGGCGCCGGGGGGCCTGCGATGCCGGCCCCGTCGGCCAGGTTCGGAGGGGGGCCTTCGGTCGTGACCGAAACCGCTTCGGGACGCTCCGCCTGGCGGAGGGCGGCGAGGGCCCCGATCAGGAGACCGGCCGCCACCGCCGCGGCCGCACCGAACCGCCAGTGCCGGGTCCGTCGGTTCGCCGGGCGGGTTGCCGGGGTCCGCGCCGAGACCGAGGCCGTGTCGCGCGGGACGGGCGAC
>CAYUME010001081.1:0-1617 GCA_964445475.1 uncultured Planctomycetia bacterium | reverse complement strand
TCGCGCCCCCGGTCCCGCCGCGCGCGTCCGCGGCCGCTGCGGCGGGCTGCGGCGCCGGCCGGCCGGCGGACGGCGCCCACGGCCTTGCAAGGAAATACGCACCGACCGCAACGGCCGCGCAGGCCGCCGCCGCCCAGCCCCAGGCGGCGCGGCGGGAAGGGGCGGGGACGCCCGACGCCCGGCTCGACGACGCGCCGGAGGCCTCCGCGTCGCGCAACACGTCGCGCAGGTGAGCCTGCTGCACGAGGGCCCGCCCGAGGTGCGCCAGCGCCTCCGGGTCCCGGCGGAGGGCGTCCAGCAGCGCCCCCGCCTCGGCGTCCGTCAGGCCGCCGGCCAGGTAGCGCTCGAGGTCGGAAAGGGTGGTGTCGTCCATCGTCGGGGCCATCGCCAGACTGTGCGACACAAGACGTTTTACCGGGAATCCCGCCAAGCCGGTCTCCGGGGATTACCGGTCAAACGGCTTGTCCCGAGCGCACGCGCTTCTCGACGCATTCGAACAGCATCTTCCGCACGCGCGAGAGGAGCGTGTAGAGGGCGTTGAGGGAGACGCCCATCTTCCGCGCCACGGCGCCGCCGTCGAGCCCCTCGCCGTACCGGAGGGCGAGGGCGCGGTGGCCGCGCTCCGGCATCTCCCGCAGGCAGACCCGCAGGGCCTCGCGCCGGTCGGCGTCCGCCGCGGGACGGTCCGTGGGGACCGCCGCGGCCAGGGCCGCCTCCAGCACCTCCATCTCCGCCGTCACGAAGGGACGCCGCCCGGGGTCGACCGCCGCGAGGAACTCGTAGCGGGCGATCTGGCGCGCCCAGGCGGGGAAGTTCGTCCCCGGCTGGAACTGCTCCCACTTCTCGCAGATCACGAGGTACGTGTTCTGGAAGAGATCCTCGGCAAGCTGCGGGCTCTTCGTCAGCCCCATCAGAAAGCCCCAGAGCGTCGCGCGGTGCTCCAGGGCCAGGCGCATCACCTGCTCGCGGCGTCCCTTCGCGTCGGCCGGGGGCACGGGGCCTCCCCATGAAAGACTCGGCAGAACGGCAGGACCTTGCGCCGCATCCGGAACGGCATCGTACCGGCTCTCCTCGGCCGCGCCAACCATTTCAATTGCAACCGCGCGCCGCGGGACTAGAATGCCCGCCATGATCACCAAGGGCATCATCCTGGCCGGCGGGACGGGCAGCCGCCTCTTCCCCGTCACGCAGGCCGTCTGCAAGCAGCTCCTGCCGGTCTACGACAAGCCGATGATCTACTACCCCCTCACCACGCTCATGCTGGCGGGGATCCGGGAGATCCTGGTGATCACGACGCCCGGGGACCAGGCGGCCTTCCGGACCCTGCTGGGCGACGGGCGCGCGTGGGGCCTGAGCGTGTCGTACGCCCCGCAGCCGAAGCCGGAGGGGCTCGCCCAGGCCTTCCTGATCGGGCGGCCGTTCCTCGGCGGCGCCGGCGGCGCCCTCGTGCTCGGGGACAACATCTTCTACGGGCGCGGGTTCGGCGAGATGCTCCAGCGCGCCGCCGCGCAGGAGCGCGGGGCGACCGTCTTCGGGTACTGGGTCCGCGAGGCCTCCCAGTACGGCGTGGCCGCCTTCGACGCGCAGGGGCGCGTGACGGGGATCGTCGAGAAGCCG
>CAYUME010001080.1:0-1625 GCA_964445475.1 uncultured Planctomycetia bacterium | reverse complement strand
TTTTCCTGAACCGTGACAACTGCAAAATCATCAGGAACCTTTTCGATCCGCGGCTTTTCCGGTTCCTCCTGAACCGGCGTCTCCGGAACTTCCGGTTCTTTAACCGTTGCGCAGGAACTGATGACCCTGGCGGAGGAGTACAACCAGGACAAGAAGCTCCTGCGCATCGCCGGCATTGTCGCGGTGGTGTTCCACGTCGGACTCTTCATGATCCACTTTCCCGATGTCGCAGCCAAGGTGCAGGCCGCCCAGAAGCAGGAACGGAAGATCTTCGTCGTTCAGCAGCCCAAGTTCAAGCCGCCGGAGGTCAAGAAGCAGGTCGAGGTCCTGCGGCCGCGGACCGTCCGTGTCGCCATCCCCGACCCCACCCCGGACGAGCCGGAGCCGGTTCGCGAGATCGAGCCTGACGAGGTTCTCCCGGATGTGATTCCGGACGACGCCATCTTCGGCGTCCCGGATGCACCGCCGGCGCCCGTCGAGGACACCGGACCGATCCGCGTTGGCGGCCAGATCAAGGAGCCGAGGAAGACCGTCGAGGTCAGGCCGGTCTACCCGGAGATCGCCCGCAAGGCCCGAGTCGAGGGGATCGTCATCCTCGAGATCACCGTGGACAAGCAGGGCAACGTGAAGGACGTGAAGGTTCTGCGGACCCTCCCCATGGGGTTGACCGAAGCCGCACAGGAGGCGGTCAGGCAGTGGAAGTACGAGCCGTCGACGCTCAACGGCCGCCCTGTGGAAGTGCTCATCACCGTTACCGTCACGTTCAGGTTACAGTGAGGTAGACAAATGGCCCTCCAAGGCTCCCTCACCGACATCGCCTTCCCTGACGTCATCCAGCTCGTCAGCGTGTCGGGGAAGACCGGGGTATTCAGCATCTCGGGAGAGGGCGTGGAGGGCAAGATCTACCTCCGCGACGGCCAGATCACGGATGCGTTCGTTGGCGGGCTGCGCGGTGAGAACGCCGTCTACGAGATGGCGATCTGGCAGCAGGGTCGTTTCATCTTCACTCCCAACGTCGAATCCGATCAGGTCACTATCACGAAACCAAACGCGAGCTTGATGATGGAAGCGGCGCGGCGGCTCGACGAGTGGCGGGTCTTGCAGCGCCGCATCCCTTCTCTTGGACTCATCCCTTACTTTCAGCCGCGCCAGGCTGGCCAGGACCAAGTGACGTTGTCGCCCCAGGAATGGGTGATCGTCACCAAGGTCGACGGTCAGCGCAGCATCCGCGACCTTGAAGATTCAACCCGCCTGTCGGCGTTCGAGGTGTGCAAGGTTCTCTACGGGCTGATCTCCTCGGGGCTGATCGCCCTGCGCGACAGCGACGAGCGGCCGACGCAGGGTGCGCCGGCGGGCCCCTCGGCCACGACGCTCCTCGCTCTCACTGAGAACGTGCGGAAGATCGCCGAGGAGCTGGTCGGCCCAGGTGGAGTGAAGTCGGTGGACAAGCAGTACCGCCTCGCACGGACCGAGATCGAGCAGGGAAAGGGAATGACGGCGATTCAGAACATGATTGACCATCTTGCCCGGGTCATATCGCTGCTCAAGGGCGGGGAGGAGGCCGGTGAGTTTCTTCGAAGGGTTAACCCCCTCGTTTCTGGGTAAGGAGTCCGCGTGGAGATGAG
>CAYUME010001079.1:0-1628 GCA_964445475.1 uncultured Planctomycetia bacterium | reverse complement strand
CCGCCCTTCGCGCTCACGCCGGCGCCCTCGATCCACTCGGGTGCGAGGCCGGCGAAATTGTAGCCGCGCCGGTCGGGCGGGTCGCCCTGGAGGGCCGACGGCGGCGGACGGAAGACGTTCGGCGCCCCCTCGGGGGCGAGGTACGCGATGTCCGCGACGGCGGCCCCCTGACGCAGGAGATGCTGGCAGCGCGCGAGGTACCGGTGGTACGCGGGCGCCAGGTCCCACCACGACTGCGTGCGGTCCCAGTGGACGCCGTACGGGCCCATCGTCATGCCCGGACGCCGGTCGAGCCACGGCTGGTGTGCATAACGGTGGAAGACGAAGCGGTTGACGCCGGCGCAGAGGGCCCAGTCGCCCTGTGCCTTCATCACGCCGGGATACAGCCGCCACGCCTCGCCGGTGCCGGACGTAAAGGCCTCGGCGGCGACGACCGGGCGGCCCATCGCGTGGGCGATCGAGGCGGCCTCGACGCAGGTGAACTCGGTCGCGAATCCATACCCCTTCGCCCAGAACTCGCACATCGGGACGTCGGCCTCGGCGCCCAGGAGCAGGTCCGAGCAGGGCGTCATGTCGTAGGGCTCGATGGAGAGCCCCAGGCCGTGGCGGCGGGCGAGATCCCGCAGGCGCTTCGCGTGGTTCCGCACCACCAGCTCCTGCGCCGTCAGGCGCAGGTCCCAGAGGAACCGCTCGGAGGCCTCGAGGCTCTCGACGACACGGCCCGACATGGCGGGGAGGAACGGAAGCGGGTCGTATCCGCGGCGCGCGCGGAACTCCGCGGCGAACCGCCCCGACCAGTTCTGCGCCCCCATCTCCCAGCTGTCGATGTGGAGCGACGTGAGGCCGGCGCACGGCGGGGTCTCGCGCGGCCCGATCGCGCGGAGGAGCGGGCCGACGAAGGCCTCGAAATGCGCGTCCAGCGCCGCCGGGTCGAGCTTGTCGCACTCGAAGCCGATCCCCGGCGCGGGGGCGGGGCGCGTGTTCTGGCCCGTGCAGGTCTGGACGAAGCGCATCACCGTCCAGCGCCCCGCCGGCACGTCCCAGACCAGGCGCCCCTGCGCGTCCATCTTCGGGGTCAGGTCCACGATCCGTTCGCGCGCGACGCCCTGCGCCGCCGGCAGCGCCTCGTGCGCGGCCGGCGCGGGGAGGCGCGGCTTGACGCCGGGCTGCGACGAGTAGGGAGCGCGGTAGACGAGCGCCTTCTCGTCCAGGTCCGCGATGCGCGCCGCGCCCTCCGGCGTCGGGAAGGCCAGGACCGCCACGTCGCGATAGTACTCCTGCCACGCCTTCTTCATCTCCGGCGTCAGCGTCCCCTCGCCGAAGAACGGCTTGCGGGGCGCGGGGCGCGGGAGCACGGCGTCGAAGCGGGACGGCCCCTCGACCGTCGTCTCGCCGGCGACGAGGTGCTGCATCGCCTGCTCGGGCTTCACCCACGGGCCGCCCGTGCCGGTCCACCCGGGCCCCGCGTTGACCGTGATCTGCAGGCCGAGCCGCTCGGCCTCCTTCGAGGCGTGCGCGAAGAGCGACTGCCACTCGGGGCTCATGAACTTCACCGGGCCCCGCGGGATGCCGACATCCACCTCCATGACGATCATGCCGCCGAGGCCGGCGGCCTTCATGGCCTCCAG
>CAYUME010001078.1:0-1632 GCA_964445475.1 uncultured Planctomycetia bacterium | reverse complement strand
CCGTGTAGATGTAGGTGGCGCGGACCGCGTGCCCGACCGCCTCCGCCTGCTCCGCCAGAGGCTGGTGGGACTGCATGTACGGGTTGCGGTGCTGCGGGTCCTCGTGGTGGTGGTCGACGAACCACCGCGCGAGGCCGGCGTACGGCGCGCCCTGCCCCGCCCCCTCCGTCTCGTCGACGTGCCACGCCAGCCGGAAGAGCGCATGCTCCATCCCCGGGTGGCCGTTGACCCACGTCCGCTTCGGCGGCGGGCCGAAGGTCGCGCAGAGGAGGTCCGCGCACCGCCGCGCCGCGTCGTAGAGCCGCCGGTCCTTCCCGCCCGTGACCCGGTGGTGCGCCACCCCCGCCTCGACCAGGTAGCCCATCACGTAGAACTCGTGGTCGTTCACCTTCGTGAACCGCGGGCGCTTGTTGACGGTGTGGAAGGTGTGGAGATAGCCGTCCTCGAGCTGGGCGGCCAGGACGACGGGAATCCACGCGTCGACCTTCTTCCGCAGGGCGTCCTGCGCCGCCGCCAGCGCCGCGTCGCCCTCCGGGTCGAAGGCGAGCGCCAGGCAGATGGCCTCGAGCGTGTTGTAGATGTACGCGTCGCTCCACGGGCACCCCGTGAACTTCCCGACGGGCTCGCCCTTGATCGCCCGCGCCGCGTGGACGAAATTCAGCAGCTCCTGCCCCTTCCCCCCCGCCTCCATCTGCTGCGCGCAGTGCGGGATCCACTGCTCGGTGAGCCGCTTGACCTGGTCCTTCCAGAACCCGCGGACGCGGACCTGCTGGACGGCAACCGGCCGCAGCGCCTCCGCCGGGGTCGTTCCGCCGTCCTCCGCCCGCGCGCCGGGCCCGGCCAGCAGCGCGGCCGCCAGCGCGACGGCGACCCGTGGGAGGGGCTGGTCCGCCGCCACCGCGCCCCGTCCGCCGAAGCCGCACAAGCTCCTTGGAGAGGCGAAGGCGGAAGCCGTTCCACCCGGCAGGGGACAACCCCGATCCGCCGCCGCCGGATTCGATCGCGGCCCAGTCCTGCGCATGGACGCATCCTCCAGGAAAAGAGTGGCGGGGGGACCCTTTCTCATAGGATGCGCCCCCTCCGCCACCGTAACAGCCGATGCCTCACCCCATCGTGTGGGAGGGGTTGGTGCCCCGAAGTCCGAGCCGTTTCCCGAAAGCGGGGCACAACCCCGATTCGCGGGGTCTTTGCCGTAGCGCCGGCATTCCGCCTTCGGCTGCCGACGCATGCAGGCAGGGCTTCGGCGGACAGGCCCTGCCGGCCGTGAAGGGCGTAGCGCCGGCATCCTGCCGGCCGTGAAGGCTGTCGCTGTTGACCGCTGCCCTTCAGCCCCCAACTCGAAATCCTTGACTTCCCCCCGCCTTCGCCTTATTAGTAATGCCGACCGCGAAACGCCCCCATCGTCTAGCGGCCCAGGATGCGAGATTCTCAGTCTCGAGACCGGGGTTCAAATCCCCGTGGGGGTACCAACCTTCCACCAACTCGAGGGCGGAAGGATGGGCGTTCAGTAGAGCTCGATCACCACCGCCTTCTATGAGAAGGGGCTGCGCTTCAACAGGAATCCACTCCCGAGCTTCGAGCTCGCTGGCCTCCCGCCCGAGGATCTGAGTCCATCCTTCTCGTGGTTCGACG
>CAYUME010001077.1:0-1636 GCA_964445475.1 uncultured Planctomycetia bacterium | reverse complement strand
CTTTTTGCCGCCGGTCAGCGCCGGGGCAAGGCCGAGCGACCATGCGCAGTCGGCCGTGACGGTCTCGCGGGAGTTGTTGACGACAACCAGCTGCTTCTCGACCGTCTCGCCCGGGCAGACGTTGTGGTCCTTGCCCGTGAACCGGGCGGGCTTGCCCGCGACATACGCCAGCAGCGGCCTGTTGTTGCGGAGGAGCGCCTGCGCCGAGGCGGCGGGGACCCAGTCGGCGCGCTCGTACGCCATGTCGATCCGCTCGTAGCGCTCCTGCAGATAGTCCGGGCTGAAGCCGGGCCGCTGGAGGGCGCCCCAGTCGACCGGAAGCTCCTGGCGGGCGTTTCGGCTCATGCCGTCGCGGAGCTTCCAGAAATGGCCGTGCTCCCACGGGGAGTTCGCCGAGAGCCCCCAGGTGCGGAACGCGCGCCAATTGTCGGCCATGTACATCCCCATCACCGCGTGCCGGTCGTCGAAGACGCGCGAGCCGATCTCGTAGGGATAGTCCCAGCGGAACCAGACGGTGCCGGCGCGGAACTGCTTCGCCTCCCAGCGCAGGTTGGCCTTCTCCGGCTCGCCGATCCGGAAGGCCCGGTCCCCGAGGAACTGGGCGTTCCACTCGGCGAAGCAGAACTCCCACGGCACCTTCGCGCTCCCGAACGAGCGCTGGCCCTTGTGCCAGCCGCGGTACATCGTCCAGTCCCACGTGAACGGCGCGCCGTACTCGCAGGTGAACGCCGGCTTCACGCCCTCCGCCGCCCAGTGCCCGAACCAGTCGCACATCTCCTGGATCGGGGCGAAGTTCGGATAGAAGTTGCTGTTGTGCATCGACCCGAGGTTGCCCGAGGCGTGGTGGTAGACGATCCGCCCCGGGTCGAAGCGCTTCACGATCGCCTCCGCCCGCAGGGCCAGCTTCGCGTTGTTCGCGGACCACTGTTCGCGCGGGTCCTTGCGGCCGTCGATCAGGTCCGGGTTCATGTCCTCGTTGTACCCCGTCGCGTTGTGGCTCATGGAATAGAAGACGACCGAGGGATGGTTCTGGGCGACGCGCACGTAGTGCTCCGCGTGGCGGGCGTAGCCGTTGGCCGCGTCGGCGTCGGGCGCCTTCCAGTCGTAGTGGCTGAAATGCGGCTGGGTGAGGGAGACGAGCATCCCGACATCGTCTGCGGCCCGGAGGACCTCCTCCAGGCCGAGATGGGAGCCCGGCTCGCAGCCGTAGTGGTGCGTGTAGACCATGTTGATGCCGAAGGACTTGAGCCGAAGCAGGCTCTCCTTCGCCCCGTCGTAGGCGGCCCACGCGGCCCCGACCTGGGCGTTGTCCAGCGGGACGGACGAGAGGAAGACGCGGGTGCCGTTCAGGACGAAGTCCCGGCCGTCGATCCAGAGCTCGCGGAAGCCGAAACGCACGGGAAGGGCGGCGTCCAGCACCTTGCCCCCGGGCCCCAGCAACGCGAGATCGACGTGGTACAGGTTCTGCGGAACGTGGAGGTCCCAGAGCTTCTCCGGCTTCCATTGTGCGGAGAAGGCGATGCGGCCGCCCGAAAGATCGCCGGCCTTGAAGGGCTTTCCGGTGAACTCCGCGACGCGGCGATCCTGCTCCCGGACCTGCGCGCGCAGGGCGTACGCGGCGTCCGGCGCAAGCCCC
>CAYUME010001076.1:0-1636 GCA_964445475.1 uncultured Planctomycetia bacterium | reverse complement strand
CCTTCCAGAGCGTGCGGATCTCGGGCACGCCCGGGCTGGGCGCGTAGGTGAAGGCTTTCGCGGGGGGCAGCTGGACCTGCTTCGCGAGACAGCCTAGGACCAGCGGACCGCCATCGTCCTCCGTGGCGATGCCGATCGTGGCGTTGATCGCCTTGCCCTTGGCCTCGGCCGACTGGGAGAGGATGCCCAGCTTCGGGAAGTAGATGGCCTTCCCGCGCTGCGAGAGCATCTCCAGGATGGCGGGGGTGTGCTTCTTCAGCGCGTCGTTGAGGGCCGCGGCCTGGGGATCGAGAGGCATCGGGGGAACGGTCATGACCGGTTCCTGATCACGGGGTGTCGGAACGGCTCCAGTTCACCCGGGAAGGGGCTTCCGGCCCGTCCCCGGCGGGCTCGCTCAACGGCGCTTGCCGTCCTTCTTCGCCCGGGAGCGGGCGCCCTTTACCGGCTTCGCCTTCCCCCCCGTCTTCGCGCCCTTCTTCGCGCCCCTCTTCGGGAGTGGATTCCCGGCCCCGGGGCCCTTGCCGGCCGCATCCCGGTCCGCCCCGTTGCCGACGGGCTCGCCGCTCAGGGCCTTCACGAGCGTCTCCGCGGTGTCCGGCAGGTTGTCCATCAACCGGACGGCCTCCGTGAACAGCCGGGACATGACCTCGCCCACCCTCCGGGGAACCCCCGGCAGCTCCTTATCAAGCCACGCCCTGTCGGCGAGGGCCCCCGCGCCCCCGAGGCCGTCCTGATGGGTCGCGAAGGCCTGTTCAAGGCCGGCGTCGGGGCTCGCGGTCATGATCCGCCCGTACCCCTCGATCGGGAGCTGCACGGGCCCGGCCGTCTCTCCGGGGAAGGTGAGGATCACGCCCCCCGCGGAGTTGGAGATGAACATGAAATCGACTTTCTCGTTGGCATCGACGGCCGCGTATCCGATCGTGCCGGCCTTGTTGACGTAGTTCCGGGCCTTGTAGGGGAGCTCCATCGACTGGCCCTGTGCCCGGATTCGGATGACCCCCTCGGTGGGCGCCAGCTCGACGAAGTCGGCCGCGTCATAGCTCTGGGCCATGGTCCCGGCTCCTCCCTGAGGCCTGACATGCGGGAAACGCCGCGCCGGCGCATCGGGGAGCAGTGTAGGAGAGGCGGCAGGGTGTGTCAAGGTAATTTCGCCGGGGCGCGGACGGGGCAAACGGGGAGGATCGCGTTATGTATCCGGGAGGGGGGCGCGGCGACGACCCGGCCCGCGCGCCGGGTCCCGCGGGCGTCTCCCGGCCTATGGGGTTGACAACATCCCCCCGGTCGTGCGAAATGGGTGTGCCGGAATCCCGGCGCGGCGACCCCTTTCCGGAGGAACGATCATGTCCGAGACGCGCGCGAACCCGCCGGCCCCCGTTTCCCGCCTTCGCCCGGCGCCCCGCTCGCACGGGCTTTGGCGGGTTCCGCCCGGAATGGCCTTTGAAGAGCTCCCGGCGATTGAGCGCTTCACCCGCCGCGGGTTCCTGAAGGCCTCCTCGCTCGCCGCCGGCTCGGCCGCGCTCGCCGGCCCCCTCGTCCTCCGCGGCGAGGCGGGCGGCGCCGACAAGCTGGCCCTCGCCGTCGTCGGCCTCGGCGGCCAGGGACGCCACGACATGCGGGGCGCGGTCGGCGCCGGGAT
>CAYUME010001075.1:0-1644 GCA_964445475.1 uncultured Planctomycetia bacterium | reverse complement strand
TGGCGGCGATGGACGTCGAGACCGGCGTCGTCTCGCCGGGCGGCGTCGGGTTCGACATCAATTGTCTTTCCGGTGACACGCCCATCCTGTTCCCGGAAGGATACAGCCGGCCGATCCGGGACGTCGTGGATCGCCGCATCACGGACCGGGTCGTCCTGCTCGAGCGTCGAACGCGCCGCCTGGCGCAGGCGGCCGTCCGGGCCGGGGTGAGCCGGCCGCCGCGGAAGCGGGTCCTGGAGCTGCTCACGCGCTCGGGCCGGCGGATCGTGGCCACGGAAGACCATCCGTTCCTGACCCCGCGCGGGATGCGGCCGTTGGGAGGCCTGGAGGCGGGGGATCGGGTGGCGGTCGTCCCCTTCGAGGGCGTCCCCTACGAGAAGCCTTCGTCCGAAATCATCGTCAGCGAGGGGGACATCCGGGCGCTGTGGAAACGGTTCGGGAGGAGCACCCGCGGCAACGCCGTCGACCAGGCCCTTCGCCATCTCCGGTCGCTGCTTCCCCTTCGGTATGATCATCCGGCCCTCCCGGTCCTGCTCAAGGTGGCGGGTTACGTGCTGGGGGACGGGACCGTCTATTTTGAGCGTCGCAGCGGAAAGGGCCGCGTGGCCATCAACGGGAAGCCGGAAGATCTTCGGCGGCTGGCGGCGGATCTGCAGCCTTGGGTGGGCGTCTCTCGGATCTATTCGCGACGTCGTCGCCATCGGGTGATCACGATGTACGGGCTTGACTGTTTCGAGAGCACCGAGCATGTCGTCCATGTCCGCTCGACGGGATTCGCCCTCTTGCTGGCGGCCTTGGGAGTCCCCGTGGGGCCGAAAGCCTCGCAGGACTGGACGGTTCCCCCCGTTCTTTTCACCGCCCCGCGATGGCAGCAGCGGCTCTTCCTGGCCGGCTTTTTCGGGGCGGAGCTGACCACCCCGGATGCCTTCCGGGATCACAATCGGAACTTCAAGTGCCCGGTCTTGACGGTCGTGAAGCGGGGCCGATTCGTTCCGAGCGGCGAGCGGTTCCTGCGCGAAGTGGCCGACCTGCTGAAAGGCTTCGGCGTCCGCGCACTCGCGGTCTCCCGTCATGCCGAACAGTGGAATCCCGACGGTTCGCAGTCGGTCCGCTTGCGCCTGGTCTTTTCGGGGCGGCCGGCGGATCTGGTCGCCCTATGGGCCCGGATCGGCTTTGAATACAATGCCAGACGTCACGCCGAAGGGCTTCGAGCGGCCGCCTACCTGAAGGCCAAGGAGGTCGCCCTGCGGGCACGGGAGGAATGCCGGCGGAGGATCCTGGAGCTTCGCGCCATCGGGGAATGGGGCGCCCGGAAATTATATGTCGCCATCGGGGGGGCCGCGTCGGGAGTCAATCTCCGTTTCGTGGAGCGGACCGTCTACGAACGCCCGCATCGCGACGTCCGGTCGGCTTTCGCGTTTCCCACCTACCGCGCTTGGTCCCGAGCGGCCGCTTGGGGGGCGGACGGGGCGGTATGGGAGGAGATCGCCGCGATTGTCCCCCGGCGGGGATGCCGACGCGTGTACGACATCACGGTCGCCCACGCGGACCACGGCTTCCTGGCCGGCGGTTTCGCGGTGCACAACTGCGGCGTCCGCGTGGTCAGCTCCCGCCTCACCCTCGCCGAGGTCCGGCCCCGCCTGC
>CAYUME010001074.1:0-1648 GCA_964445475.1 uncultured Planctomycetia bacterium | reverse complement strand
GCTCCACGTCGTCGCGCCGCCCTTCCGCGCGGAATCGATAAGCTCCGGCAGGGGGGTGACCTTCTTGTCCTGCATCGTCTTTTTCATCATCGCCGTGCCCATCCCGAGCATGTTCATCCTCGAGAGCTTCAGCCGGTCCGCCCCCCTCGGCATCATCGCCCCGAACATCCGGTCCATGAGCCTTTTCGCGACGGGCGGGGCGTCCGGTCGGCGGAGCGCGTTGAGACCCCAGAAGGTGAAAAACATCGTGACCTCGCTGCCCATCGCCAGCGCGCCGTTGGCGATGATGAACGCGGCCATCACGCGGTCGAGGTCCCCGGAGAAGACCACGAACGCTTTTTTGTCCTTGCCGGCGGGGTTGCCGGCGGCGGCCGGGGCGCCCTTCTCGGCGGCGGGGGACGCGCCCTTGCGCAGCCGAGCCACGACCCCCGGCCCGTCCGGGACGATCGAGACCACGGCGTGACCCTGCCGGGCGCTCCAGGCGGCGGCGTCGGCGGGGAATCCGGGGTCGCTGGCCCGGACGACCAGATCGTCCCCCGGGCTCAGCTTGTCCATCTCCGCTTTCAGGCGCAGGAGCGGCCCCGGGCACTGGAGGCCGGTGCAGTCCACCTCCACGGCGCGGCCCGACCCCGTGGTCGGGGCGGCCGCCGCCCGTGCCTGCTGCTCCTCGGCGTAGGGGACGGAGGGCAGCGCCTCGACCGGATCCGGATGGGCGGGAGGCCGGTGCCAGGCGCGGAACGTCAGCGTGCCCCCGGCCAGGGTGGCCACGTCCCGAAATCCGCTCTGGACGAGGGCCCGGTAGGCGAGGTAGCTGCGGAACCCGACTTTGCAATAGAGGCGGACCGGACGGTCGCGGGGGATCCGGTCCCGCTCTTTGCGCAGACGCCCCAGGGGGATGTTGACCGATCCCGGGATGTGCCAGGTCCCGTACTCCTCGGGCGACCGCACGTCGACCAGGAAGGTCCCGGCCGTCCGGTCCGGATAGTCTTCCGCGTACCAGAAGGCGACGTCGCCGCGGAGGAGGTTGGAGGCGACGAATCCGGCCATGTTGACGGGATCTTTGGCCGAGCCGAACGGCGGGGCATAGGCGAGCTCGAGATTTTCGAGGTCGTACACGGTCATGCCGCCGCGGAGGGCCGTGGCGAGGACGTCGAGCCTCTTGTCGACTCCGTCGAAGCCGGCGATCTGCGCGCCCAGGATCCGCCCCGAGTCCGGCGCGAACGTCAGCTTGACGTGCATCGGGGCCGTGCCGGGATAGTAGCTTGCGTGACCGGCGGGGTGGATGTAGATCTTGCGGTAGGGGAGCCCGGCGCGTTTCAGGTTCGCCTCCGAGGCGCCCGTCCCGCCGACGGTCATGTCGAAGACCTTCACGATCGAGGTGCCCTGGACGAGGGGGGCGGCGCCGTCTCGGCCGAGCAGGGTCTCCGCCGCGGCGCGGCCCTGGCGGTTCGCCGGGCCGGCCCGCGGGATCAGCCACTCGCCGGGGAGGACCGCGTGCCGCACCTCCACCGCGTCGCCCGCGGCGACGATGTCGGGGTCGGAGGTCCGGAGGCGCTCGTCGACGAGGATGCCGCCGCGCGGTCCGATCGCGAGGCCGGCCGCCTGGGCCAGCCGCCCGTCCGGACGCACCCCGGCGGCGAGGACCACG
>CAYUME010001073.1:0-1655 GCA_964445475.1 uncultured Planctomycetia bacterium | reverse complement strand
CTCAGCTACGTCGGCGTCGACCAGGGCGCCGGCAACCAGCCCTTGAACTCGCCGCTGAACACGATGACCACCCAGGCGGTCTACCGGTTCGAGAACGGGGCGTATGTCGCCGAAACCGGGGCGGTCCGGCCGGGGGAGGGGTACTGGGTGTATGCCTATGGCGCCACGCAACTGACCTTCAACCGGGTGCCGAACGCCCTTAAGACGGACCCGATGGTGTTCCAGGAGCGCCCGCTGACCGCCGCAGAGGAGGCCTTCTCTCCGCCTCCGCCCCCCGATGGGTTCCCGTCGGGCGATAGCTCGGGCAGCGGGTCCTGTTTTGTCGGCGTCGCGGCGCCCGGGTGGATCGCCGGGGCGGCCCTTCTGGCCGGGCTCGTCGCGGCGGGGATGGCCGCCCTGCTCCGTCGCCGCACGCGGTAACGACGTCACGCGATCGGTCGACCGTTTCACCGGGCCGCCAGCGCGGCCCGGCGTCGTTTCCGGAGCCGACGGCGTACGCGCCGTCGGTCTCCGACCCGGGGCCGCGAGGACCATGGCCTGGTTCCGCCGACGAACCGCCGACCGGAAGCCTGCCGAGGTCCCGCTCCGTCTCCGACTGGCCGGGCTCGCGATCGCCCTCGGGGTGGCCCTCCTCGTCGTCGCGCTCCGGTCTCTGCCCGGTCCCGACCGGCTCCTGCGCCGCCTCGAGCTCCAGACCCTCGACCTCCGGTACCGGCTCCGGCCGCCGATCCCGGAGGACCCCCGCGTCATCAACATCGACATCGACGACCACTCCCTCCGGAACCTGCGGCTGAACTTCCCCCTCACGCGCACCGAATACGCGCGGATCGTCGGGTCGCTCCGGCGCCTGGGGGCGGCGCAGATCGTCCTCGACGTGATGTTCCGGGATGCGACCGCGTGGTCGGCGGAGGCGATGGAGGGGGACCGGCTCGAGATCGCGAAGCACGACGAAAATCTCGCGGCGGCGATCGCGGCGGCGGGGAACGTCCACCTGGCCTGGAGCTTCAGCGACGAGCGCCTGCCGCCTGGGGCGGCCCCCGACCTGGCCGACCGGCTCCGGCCGGTGGTGACCGCGGACCTGACCCTGGGCGCGGAGGAAGCGGCCCGGCGCGCCGGCGTGGAGGCGGCATCGTTCGCGGGCGTCTACGAGGCCCTCCGCGGACGCCTGCTCAAGGAGCATCTGGCCGCGATGATCCGGCGGAGGCCGCCGGAGGCGGGGCCTCTCTTGGCGGTGGACGTGCTGAAGACGTCCGTCCCCGGCTACGATCCCGACGTGCATGTCGAGGAGGCCCGGCGCGTGCGCGAGGCGCTGGAGGAGGCCTATTCGATCGTCGCGCTGGAGCGCCATTCCTCCTGGCCGTGCCCCGAGGAAGCCGCCTCGAGCCGCATCGCGATCCGGGAGATCGTGCCCCCGCTCCGCGCCTTCAATTCGGGGGTGGTGCGCGACGGAAGGTCCGAGCCGGGCGCCGTTGGGGCCGGATTCGTGAACGCGTTCAAGGACGAGGAGGACGGCGTCCTGCGACGCCTGATGCCCCTGAATGTCCGGGACGGGCGGGCCTACCCGCACCTCGCCTTCCGGGCCGCCTGTGCCGTGCTCGGCGTGACGCCGGACCGGGTCCGAGTGGAGCCCCGCAGCCGCATCGAGCTGATGGGTC
>CAYUME010001072.1:1020-1657 GCA_964445475.1 uncultured Planctomycetia bacterium | reverse complement strand
GCAAGTCCACGGGGGCGACGACTTCAAGAACATGCGCATCGTGGTCAAGCGGATCGACGTGCGGCCTCTCCGCGCCGATGCCGGCGCGGGCCTGCAGGCCCCGGGCGCCGTGCCGAGCCCGTTCGCGTTCAAACGCCATCCCGTCGGCACCTACCGCAGCGAAGCCTGCGCCGTCGCGGACATCAACGGGGACGGCAAACTCGACATCGTCGCCGGACCCAACTGGTACGAGGCCCCCGCCTGGACCGTCCGACCGTTCCGCGAACTCAGCGGCGATGTGTACGAACACGGCAAGGGCTACCGCGCCGATTACATGAATCTCCCCCCCGACATGGACGGCGACGGCAAACTCGACATCGTCAGTTGCTGCTGGTTCGCCAAGGAAATGGCCTGGTACCGCAACCCCGGAACCACGGACGGCCCCTGGGTCAAGACGTCGTTCGGACAGAACGGCAACTACGAGACCGGAATCGCGGGGGATGTGGACGGAGACGGCATCGCCAACGAAATCGTCCCGGCCACCGCCGACACCTGCTGGTATGAGGTCGTCGAGGGCGAAGACGGTACACGCCGGACGGTGAAGCGTGGCCTGCCCGATTCGGGAGGCCCCTGGGGAAGCGGGGTCGGGGATGTGGAC
>CAYUME010001072.1:0-1010 GCA_964445475.1 uncultured Planctomycetia bacterium | reverse complement strand
GACTCCCCGACCTCCTGCGACCCGATGCGTGGTACCGCGCACCGGAAGATCCCCGGACCGGGACGTGGACGAAACACGCGTGGGCCATCGGCGCCAAGAACGGCGGAGCCGATCACACACCCCAGATCCTCGTCTGCGATGTCGATGCCGACGGACTCAACGATGTCGTCACCTCCAGTGCCCACAAAGACGGCATCTTCTGGTACCGGCAGAGCCGCGACGGGGACGCCATCTCCTGGGAACAGAACACCATCGACGACACCTGGACCCAGGCGCACAGCCTGGCCCTGGCCGACATGGACGGGGACGGAGACCCGGACCTGGTGGCGGGCAAGCGCTTCATGGCGCATAACGGGGGAGACCCCGATGCCAACGGACCGTTGGGGGTGTATTGGTACGAACTCGAGCGGGGCGCAAAACCCGCATGGAAGAAACACGTCATCACCTATGGCGAGGGGGTCGGGTCCGGCCCCAATCTCTGTGTTGTCGATTTGGACGCGGACGAAGACCTCGACGTCGTCGTCACGGGCAAGTGGGGCGGTCCCGTCTGGTTCGAGAACACCCGCACGTAGGGAGGGGACAAACTCATGAGCGTGCGCTTCGGACTCACTCTCCTGGTCTACACCGGGGCCTTCACCAAGGACGACCTGGACGTCGTCCGGCACGTGGCGGCTCTCGGCTATGACGGCGTCGAAATCCCCTTCGTCGACCTGGATTGCATTGATGTGGAGGGAACCCGGCAGGTTCTCGCGGAGACGGGCCTCGGCATGACGGCCTGTTGCGTCATGACCGAAGGGGCGAACCCTTGCAGCCCGGACGCAGCCGAACGCCGGGCAGCGGCGGCCCGGCTCAAGCGCATGGTCGATATGACCGCCGAAGTCGGCGGAGACGTCGTGGCCGGCCCCCTCTATTCCCCCGTCCGGCACCTGACCGGCCGGGCGTGTACACCTGACGAGTGGCAGCGCTGCGCGGAGGTCCTGGCGCAAGCCGCCGCACACGCGGAAGGAGCC
>CAYUME010001071.1:0-1658 GCA_964445475.1 uncultured Planctomycetia bacterium | reverse complement strand
CGTCATCCCCTCCCGCGACAGCCGGTCGATGTTCGGCGTCTTCACGTCCGGGTTTCCGGTGCAGCCGAGGTCGCGCCAGTTCAGGTCGTCGGCGACCATCAGGAGGAAGTTGGGGCGCCGGGCGGCGGGCTCGGGGGCGGCGGAGGCGGGGTTGACAACGAGGAGGGCGAGGAGCAGGGTAAGGCGGCTCATGGCAGGACTCCACGAGGGACGCGAGGAGATTATCCGCGAAGGGCACGGATGTTGTCCACGGTGATCACGAAGGAGACGGATACGCCATCCTCACCCAGGTGAGGTGCAACGGGAGCGCCTCCCCATACAGCGGTTCCCCCGATGCATCACGGGCGGCGGACGACGCGGCCGTCGACGGCCCAGAGCCCCGCGCGGTCCCCGATCCGCGTCGTGGAGAGGGCGGTGACCGTCCACGCGTCTTTCACGAAGAGGGCGTTCCAGAGGCCGCCGACGTCGGGCGGCAGGTCGAAGGGGACGCTCCGGTTGAGGAACCGGCGGGCCTGCGGGCTCCCGACGTACACGACCATGCGGGGTTCCGCGCGCCCCCCCTCGTCGATCTGGCAGGCGAGGAGGGTATCGCCGGCCGGGAGCTGGACGAGATAGGGCGCCCCGGCGTAGACCTTCGGCGGCAGCGGGGTGGCAAGGGCGGGCCACCGGCGCGGGTCGTCGGCGCCGACGGGCGCGGCGTCCTTCTCCGTCGGCGGGAGAAGGAGGACGGCCGGCTTGAAGCGCCCGCCCAGGCCGTTGTCCTCGATGGCGATGGCGATCCCCGAGCCGTCCCGCAGGAGGAGGGGGACGGGCATGCCGTCGCGGTGGCCCGGGCGGAAGGCGACAGCCGTCGGGGCGCTCCAGGTCGCGCCGCCGTCGCGCGAGCAGGCCACCGCAATCTCCTGCTCGTTGCTGCCGCGATAGGGAGCCTCGTTGGCGAAGAAGAGCCGGATCTCGTCGTCGGGGAGCTGGACGGCCGCCGGCTCCCAGCATCCGTTCTCGAACTCCCGGCCGGCCTCGTGGACGGCGACGGGAGGGCCCCACGTCCGCCCGCCGTCGCGGCTGACGCGCGTCCGGATGGCGTACGGATGGACGCCGTCGCCGGGCTTCGCGGGGCTCCCGGGCCGCTCGTCGTACGCGAGGAGCACCGCACCGTCGCGGAGCCGGAGAAGCTCGGGGTTGGCGGCGACACCGTGCGGCCCGTCGGCCGCGCGGACCGTCTCGCCCCACGTCCGGCCGCCGTCCCAGCTCGGCCGGACGCGGACGTCCCCCCCGTGCTCGAAGACGCAGAGGAGGGTGTCCGCGTCGAGGCGGATCATCCGGCCGTAGCCGCCGCCCGGCTGCACGAGGGAGAGGGTCTTCGCGTCCCAGGCGACCGAGAGGGCGGCGTGGGGTTCCGCGGCGGGGGCGGCGGCGGGCGAGACGGCGGCCGGAGCCAGCAGGGCGGCGAGCGCGCGGAGCGGAGCGGCGCCGCGGCGCTGCCGGGGTCGCGCCGGGGGGGGCGGGGGCATCGGGGGCGTATCGAGGGCCAGTCCCGTCACGCGCCGCCCCCTTCCTTCGCGATCCGCGGACCGCGGGCGAGCAGCGCCTCCGCGGCCTCGGGGGTCAACGGCTCGGAGAAGAGGAAGCCCTGGGCGCTCCCGCAGTCCAGCGCCCGG
>CAYUME010001070.1:0-1666 GCA_964445475.1 uncultured Planctomycetia bacterium | reverse complement strand
CGCGACGAGGCCGTGCACGAACGGGACGAACCCGACGCGGAGCGGGAAGGTCGTGGTGTCCGCGTGGAGGGAGGAGGCGACGAGGACGACGCGGCCGGCGCCGCAGCGGTGCTCGACGATCGCGGGCGACCCGCCCGTGAACCGGGCCAGCACCCGGGCGCGCGACCGGTCGGGGGCCTCCGCGCGCGCCACCCGGAAGAAGGCCGCGGCGCCCCAGTCCAGCCCCGCGGCGCCGCGCCCGAGCCGCGCGAAGACGGGGTGCCCGAGGTCCACGTCCCGCAGCCCCTGGTAGCTCCCCGGGTCCCGCTCGGTCCCGAGCGTCCCCGCCAGCCGCACGGGCGAGAGCGGTTCCCCGTCGACCGCGTCCGCGCCGAGGACGTCGTTGAAGGCCGCGGGGTCCGCGCCGGGATCGACCACGATCGCGAGGCTCCCCCCGCCCGCCACGTGCGCCCGCAGGAGGCGGGCGGCCGCCTCGTCGGGGAGCGTCTCGACGAGGAAGACGACGGCGTAGTTCGCCAGGTCGAGCCCGTCGAGCTGGCGGGCGTCGACCGCGTCGGCGTGCACGCCCGTGTCGGCGGGGCCGCCGGGGTTGAGGGCCTTCTCGAGGTAGAAGCTGCGCGCCATCGCCCCCGCCGCCTCCGGCCGGACGAAGAGGACGCGGAGCGACGGGCGGACCTCGACGCAGAGGGTCCGCCGGTTGTCCGCCGCCAGCGCGTCGTCGTCCAGCTCCGCCGTCACCGTCCGCCACCCCGGCTGGTCGAGGGCGAGGTCGAAGGAGACGGCCGTCTCCGCCCCGCCCCCGGCGAAGACCATCGACTCCGCGGCGACGCGGTCGTCGACGCGAACCTTGAGGCTCTTTCCGGACGGTTCCGGCCCGCGGTTGGCGACGGCGACGCGGACGCGGAAGGGGGCGGCGGTCGTCGCGAAGGGGGAGAGGGGCTCGAGCGCCGCCAGCGAGAGGTTGTCGCGCCGCGCGGAGGCGACGGGGGCGAGGACGACGCTCAGGTCCGGGACGCGCCAGTCGAGCCCCGCGAGGTCGGTCGCGCGGCGCTGGAAGTCGGAGACGAGATAGAGCTCGCGCTGGGCGGCCTGCGCCCCGCGGAGAAGCTTGAGGGCGGCCTCGACGAGCGGCCGGAGCGTCCCGTCCCCCGCCCCCGGCTTGAGCGCGTCGAGCGCCTCGACCAGCGCCGCCGGGTCGCGCGTCAGCTTCGGCTCGCGCCCCGACGTCAGCACGGCCGCCGCGTCGCCGGGGCGGAGCGAGGCGAGGGCCGCGCGGGCCAGGGCCCGCCCGCGCGCGAAGCGCGTTCCCTCCGCGTCCCGCAGCCCCATCGAGTAGGAGTCGTCGACGACGACGACCGCCGCCGTCCCCGGCGACCCCGCCGAGCCGCCCGACGGCTTCCAGACCGGCCCGGCGAGGGCGAGGGCGAGGAGGAGCAGGGCGAGCACCCGCAACAGCAGGAGCAGCAGCTCCTGGATCCGCCGCCAGCGCGTCACCTGCCGGTCCACTTGGCGGAGGAAGCGGAGGCTCGGGAAGTCGACCACCCGGGCGCGCATCGTGGAGACGAGGTGGATGATGACCGGCAGCGCCGCGGCGCCGAGCCCGAGCAGGAACCAGGGGTGGAGGAACTGCATATCGATTCCCCGCGACCCGCCGCCGGCGCAGCCG
>CAYUME010001069.1:0-1669 GCA_964445475.1 uncultured Planctomycetia bacterium | reverse complement strand
CCAAGCCGGTCTTCCGGGCGTGTCGGAAGTCGTTGAGCAGCTTACCCCATTCCGTAAGGGTGTTGGGGGTAAAGGCGGGGAGGCGTGCGGGAAGGAGCCGGCGGACCCGCGTCTCCGATTGGAAGGCGAGGCAGGCCTTCCCGAAGGCGCCGGCGTGGTATTCGAGCCGCGTGCCGGGGATAACCTGGAGAAAGAAGGGGGCGGGGGGGGTGGCGACGTCGAGGACGAGGAGGTCGCCCCCTTCCGGGACTTGGATTTGGACGGTCTCGCCGGTCGCACGGGCTAGCGCATCGAGGGGGGGGCGGGCGCGGCGGCGGAGGTCGAAGCGCGCGTGGAGCTTCATGCCCAGCGAGAAGAAGCCGGCGCCGAGCTGGTAGCCCGCGCCGGGCGCCGCCGTCTCGACGAAGCCGCGGGTCTCGAGGCAGTTGAGGATGCGGAAGACCGAGTTGACCGGGAGCCTGAGCTCGCGCGCCAGCTCGTTGATGCCGTAGGGGCGGTCGCGGTCGGCGAGGAAGCCGACGAGGTCGAGCATGCGGGCGACGGCGGGGACGTCGCCGCTCGGCCCGTTCCGTCGCGCGGGCATGGGGCCCTCCCCGGGGCGGGCGGATATTCCATTAATAGTACATCATTCCATATGCAGTATACCCGCCGCCCGGCGCGGCGTCAAGCCTTCCGGCGGGAGGGGCGCGACGGCGGTTGCATCCGCCCGGCCGCCCGGGTATCCTTCCCCGACCCGGCCGCGTTCCCGGGGGCCCCGGGCGACCGGAAGCGCCCCGCGGGGTGAGCACGGCGCCCGCGGCGGGCCGGACCCGAGCCATGACCGACCGCTACCGCGAGATCCCCTTCAACTACACGTCGGCCGACGACCGCCAGGTGGTGACGCTGCTCCTCGGCGCCCCGGTCTGGGAGGCGCTGGAGCGCCTGCGCGCCCGGCGCGTGACCGGCCGCAGCGCCCGCCTGCTGCTGCGCCTGATCGGCGACCTTTTCATCCTCCGCCGCAACCCCTCCCTGGCCCGCGACCTCGCCGACGCGGCGCACCGGCGCCGGTCGTTCGTCGACGCGGCCGAGGCCGACCTCGCCGTCGTGCGGGGCGGCGCGGTCGCCGACGCCGACGTGCAGGCCGTGGTCGAGACCTGCGCGGGGGCCCTGCGGGACCTGGAGCGCGAGATCGCGGAGGCGCCGTCCGCCCGGCGGCGCCTGCTGCGCCGCCTCGCGCCGGTCGTCGGGGCGGGGAACATCCGCTTCGACCCCTTCAGCCTCATCGCGCACGCCACCGACGCCACCGACTGGCGCCTGCACCTGCCGGCGGCGGTGATCACCCCGGACCGCGAGGAGCAGGTGGCGCCCCTCCTCGTCGCGTGCGGCCGCCTGGGGCTCCGCGTGATCCCGCGCGGCGGCGGCACCGGCCTGACCGGCGGCGCGGTCCCCCTGCGCGCGGGCTGCGCCATCATCAACACCGAGAAGCTCAACCGCATCCGCGGCCTCCGCGAGCAGGCCTTCGCGACGCCCCGCGGGACGGTGACGGCGGCGGTGCTCGAGGTCGAGGCCGGCGTCATCACCGAGGACGCCATGGAGGCCGCCGCCCGGCGGGGCTGGGTCTTCGCCACCGACCCCACCAGCGCCTGGGCCAGCACGATCGGCGGCAACATCGCCGAAAACGCCGGCGGCA
>CAYUME010001068.1:0-1669 GCA_964445475.1 uncultured Planctomycetia bacterium | reverse complement strand
AGGGCCGCCCCTCGAGGGGCGGGGTTCCACCCCCGCCCCGGACACATGCTGGCTCAGTTCCAGACTTTTAGGGCCACCTTCTTCCCGTCCGCGCCGAGGATGCGGAGATAGAACGCGAACTGCCCCCAGTCCGTGTCGACCTTGAGCAGCAGGGGGTGCTTGCCCTTGGCCAGCTTCATCTTGTACGTCTCCTGGTCCTGCTCGGCCCCGCGGTGCTCGTGGACCGCCTTCACCAGCTGGCCGTCGATCCAGAGCTTGTAGCCGTCGTCGGAGCCGACGCGGACCTGCGCGTCCACGTCCTGGTCGAGCTCGACCCAGCAGAAGGCGTACGCGGCGATGTTCTCGCCGTCGCCCATGGTGAGCCCGCTCAACGCGAGGAAGTCGACCAGGTCGCTGTCCGACTTGCAGGCCTTCCAGGCGAGCTTCTTGCCGCCCTCGCAGGCGACCTCCTTGCCGGCCTCCGCGATGTACGCCGCCTCGCCCTTCAGGAAGTCGGTGTCGAACCCCTTGCACTTCGGGACGGCATCCATCTCGCCCTGGGGACGCCCGCCCGGGTTCGGGAAGGGGCCGACGACCAGCCAGTTGCGGATGAAGCTGTCCGCGTCCGGCGCGAACGGGCCCGCGAGCTTCGCCGGGGCGGAGGACGCGGCGGTTCCCGGGGCCGGTTTCGCGTCGCCGCTCGACCCGCCCGATGCCGCGCAACCGCCGAGGACCAGCCCGACCGCCACGACGCCGACCAGCACCGCCAGTCCGATGCGCATGATCGCACCTCCCATAATGGGTTGACGCGGGGTGGATTAAACCACCGGGGCGACGACGCCGTCAAGCGGCGCGACGCCCCGGGTTTCCTGTCGCGCGGATTATCCCGCCGCGTTAATATGACCGGAGCGGAACGGGTCTCGTTCGGAGGATGGCGCATGAGAGGCCCCGTTGTGGCTGCCGCCCTCGCACTGGCCCTCCCGTCCCTCGCCCCCGCGGCGCCTCCCGGCCTTCTCGTCGAGGGGCCCGGCACGGTCGGCCGCTTCGAGAAGGTCGAGTTCCGCATCCCCGCCGCCGGCGACTGGCCCAACCCGTTCGATCCCGCCGACGTCGACGTGACCGTCGAATGCCAGGGCCCCTCCGGCAAGACCGTCGTCCTGCCCGCCTTCTTCATGCAGTCCTACGAGCGCGCGCCCGGCGGGTCGGGCGGGCCCGACTGGCAGTACCCTGCCGGGCCCCCCGGCTTCCGCGCCCGCTTCGCCCCCGACGAGCCCGGCGCGTGGACGGCGAAGGCGCGGCTCCAGGACAAGGCCGGCGCGTCGGAATCGAAGCCCGTCGCCTTTCAATGCGCCCCGTCGGGCCGGAAGGGTTACGTCCGCGTCTGCCGCCGCGACCCGCGCTATTTCGAGCTCGGGGACGGCACCCCGTTCTTCCCCGTCGGCCAGAACGTCGCTTTCGTCGGGCCGGGCCAGTACGTGAAGCCGTCCACGGTCGAGTCGGTCTTCCGGAAGATGGCGGACCACGGCGCCAACTACGCCCGGGTCTGGGTCTGTTGCGAGGACTGGGCCACCGCCGTCGAGGCGCGCAAGAGCGCGTGGGGGCGGTCGTGGTCCTGGAAGCCGCCGATCGTCCCGGCCCCCGGCCTCGAGGGGAAAGATCTGCCGGTCTCCTGCGTCCGCGTCGCCGGCGG
>CAYUME010001067.1:0-1670 GCA_964445475.1 uncultured Planctomycetia bacterium | reverse complement strand
CCCCCGCGGACGGTACGAGGGCGTCGATGTCGCGCCCGAGCTGGTGGACTGGTGCCGGGCCCGCATCGCCCCGCGGCACCCGGGCTTCCGGTTCGACCGGGCGGACATCCGGAACCCGCACTACAACCCCGGCGGCCGGGACCCGGAAGACGGCTACCGGTTCCCCTTCGAGGACGGGGTGTTCGACGTCGTGCTGCTGAAATCCGTCTTCACGCACATGCGTCCGCCTGCCCTGCGGAATTATCTAATGGAGTCCGCCCGCACGCTGAAGCGGGGGGGGCGCTGCCTGGCCACGTTCTTCCTGATGACGCCGGAGTCGCGCGCGGCGGTCGCGGGGGGGGCGAGCACGCTCGATTTCCGGCACGCGCTGGACGGGTGCTGGACGGTCGACCCCGGCGACCCCGAGCGGGCGGTGGCGTACGGGGAGGAGGCGATCCGGTCCCTCTGCCGGGAGCTGGGGCTCGACGTGGCCGGGCCGGTCCGCCGCGGCTCCTGGCCCCGCGGCGTCGGGCGGTACTACCGCGGCTACCAGGATCTCGTCGTGGCCGCGAAGCGCTAGGCCGGCCCTCCCGCGGGCGGCCGGGCCGCCGGCGGGTCCGCGTACTCCCGGTGCCAGAGCTCGAGCATGAGCAGCGCCCAGAGGCGGTGGCCGTGGTCGGCGCGGCCGGACTCGTGCTCGCGGACGAACCGCTCCACGCCGGCGGGCCGGAAGTAGCCGCGCGCCCGGGCGCGGCCGCCGAGCACGACGTCGTGCAGCAGCGGCCGGAGCTCGCGCCGGAACCAGCGCGGCAGCGGCACCGCGAACCCCATCTTGGGGCGGTGAAGCGTCCCCGCGGGGAGCCGGTCCGCCATCGCGCGCTTCAGGATGTGCTTCCCCGTCCGGCCGTGCAGCTTCCACCGCGTCGGCATCCGCGCCGCCAGCTCCACCAGCCGGTGGTCGAGGAACGGGCAGCGCACCTCGAGGCCGTGCGCCATGCTGGCGATGTCGACCTTGAAGAGCAGGTCGTGCGGGAGGTAGGTCTCGAGGTCGACGAGCATCGTGGCGCCCGTCACGTCGCGGGCGCGGAAGCGCGCGTACGCCTCGCCCAGCAGCCCGCCCGCCGGCGTGCCCGCCACCGCCCGCGCGAAGCCCGGTTCGTAGAGGGCCGGGTGGAGCTCGGGCCCGAAGATGCCGACCCACCGCAGGTAGCGCGCGTCGGGGCCCGCGGCGAGCCCCTGCAGGAAGCGGCGGCCGCGCCGGAAGAGGCTCCGCTCGCGCCCGACCGGCGGGAGCAGGCACTGGAGCGCGCGCGCCGCCGACGCCCGCGCCGGCCCGAGGGCCGTGTCCAGCCGCGCCGCCGCCGCCACCCCGAGGTACCGCTCGTACCCCCCGAAGGCCTCGTCCCCCCCGTCGCCGCTCAGCGCCACCGTCACCCGACGCCGGGCGATCTGCGAGACGTAGTACGTCGGCACCATCGAGGAGTCCGCGAACGGCTCGTCGTAGTGCCAGGCCAGCCGCGGGAGGATCTCGAGGGCCATCGGCTCGACGACGAACTCCTCGTGGTCGGTCCCGCAGTGCCGGGCGACCTCGCGCGCGAAGGGCCGCTCGTCGTAGGCCGTCTCGCGGAAGCCGATTGAGAAGGTCTTCACCGGCGCGTTCGAGAGCCGGCTCATGAGGGCGACGATCGCGG
>CAYUME010001066.1:0-1674 GCA_964445475.1 uncultured Planctomycetia bacterium | reverse complement strand
CCACCGCGTATTCCGCCTGGGCCCCCGGGCGGTGGGCCTGGGCTCGACCCGGCCGGGGGGGGGGCGGGGGGGGGGCGGGGGGGGGGGGGGGCGGGGGGGGGGGCCTTGGGGGCGCGGCCGGGTTGGGGATCCGCGTCGAGGACGCGACCGGGGCTGGCGGCGCGGGAGGACGCGGGAGCACGCCCGGCCCGCGCGTCTCCCCCGGTCTCGGGGCCGCGGGGTGCACGGCCGGGAGGCGCGAAGCCGAGCCGACGCCGGGCGGGGGCGGCTGCGGACGGATCTTGGTCACCGTGGTAGGCGGCTTCGCAACAGGCGCCGGCGGCGGTTTCTGGGCCGCTTGAGGCGAGGGATTGCGTGCCGAGGAGGCGGCGGGACTCGGCGGCTCTGCCGGCTTCGGCATGTTCGTCGATGACGCGGCCGCGGGCGGCGCCGTTCGCGGCGGGATCGTCGCCGGCCGCGCGGGCGGAGCCGGGGTCGGTTTCTTCGCCGCGCCCGGGCCCTCTCCCGCCTTAGCCTGCCCAGGCCCTCCCGGTTTGTCCGGCTGGGCGACTGCCATGACGTCGTATCCCGATGCGGACGATGGATGGATGACGACGGAACGGGGGACTCGAGGCCGACCGCCCTCGAAGCCTACCCCGTCGGTTAACATCCCGCCTGCGGTGTGCTTTGTCAATAGAAACGTCGCGGCGGCGGGGGCGACGCGAGGCGCGGGTGCGTCATCAGGCCGGGTCCGGCGTCGCCGGCTTCTTGGCGACCAGCACCTGGGCCGGGCGGAGGACGCGGTCGTGGAGGCGGTAGCCCTTGCGCACCAGCTCGGCCACGCTGTTTTCCGGGAGGTCCTCCGAGGGGCGGATCCCGACCGCTTCGTGGAGGGCGGGATCGAATTCCCCGTCGTCGGGCGCGATGGGGGTGAGGCCGTTCTTCTCGAGGATGCGCGAAAGCTCCTTCTGGGCGATGCGGTAGCCGTCCAGGTGGGCCTGGGGGTCGCCGCCCTTCCCGGCCATGGTGGCGCAGGCGTCGAGGGCGTCGAGGGCGGGGAGGAGGTCGCGGAGGAGGTCCGCGTGCAGGAACTTTCCCCACTGCTCCTTCTCGGCCCCCATGCGTTTCTGGTAGTTGGCGAAGTCGGCCTGGATGCGCTGGGCGAGGGCGAGGAAGTCGTTGCGTTCCTTCGCCTTCCTGCGCAGGTCGTCGAGCTCGGCGGCGTCCGGGGCGGCGTCCGGAGGCGCGGACGTTTCCGGGTCGGGGTCCGGGGCCGGTTCCTTGTTTTTGTCGCTCATGAGGGTGCGTGCTGAAACGGGGCCGTAAAAAGGCGTCAAAGCGAGAAGTATGCCTTCAGCCGGTCGAGGAAGCTCCTGCGCTGCGGGTCGGGGTTCTGCTCTTCGTGCCGGGCGTATTCGCGCAGGGCCTTTTCCTGTTCGCGGGTCATGGAGGTGGGGACCTGGACGGAGACCCGGACGAGCTGGTCGCCGCGGCCGCGGCTGTCGAGGCGGGGGACGCCCTGGCCGCGGTGGCGGAGGAGGTCGCCGTACTGGGTGCCGCGCGGCACCTTGACGGAGGTCTTGCCCTCGAGGGTGGGGACCTCGATCTCGCCGCCGAGGGCGGCGACGGAGAAGGGGATGGGGACCTCGCAGAGGATGTTTTCATCGCGGCGGACGAAGAACGGGTGGGGCTGGA
>CAYUME010001065.1:0-1674 GCA_964445475.1 uncultured Planctomycetia bacterium | reverse complement strand
AGCTTCATCCGGATGGCCCTGACAGAATCGCCCAGGCTCTCGTAGGTCCACTCATCCCATTCCCTGGCGTAGCCGCCATAGCGCTGCAGCAGGTCATTTACCAGCGCGGCGGAGTGCGGCAGGTCATCCACCTGGAGCAGGAGTTCCCCGTATTTGATCACCTTCCGGCCCAATCCGCCCGGCAAAGGTGTCGGGCTGGCCGCCGGCAGGCTGCCAGCCGCATTGGCCGCAGCCTGATCGAGAGGGAGCAGCGCCCCCAAAACCAGGAAAACGGCGGCCAGCCAGAACAGGATCGGCCCGCCTGGAGCCGTGCCCTGCTGCGGCTTCATCCGTCAGATGGTTTCTTTTCGGCTGTGGACCGGGCGGCTCCCCGCCGGCGCCCGAGCATGCGGCTCAGCCGGTACGCCAGATAGCCCGCCAACGCCTCGTGAAGCGGCGTGGCCGTGTTCACGAGCACGTAATGGCACTGGTTCCGCTCGCACCCCTCCCGGATCCGGGCGCGAAAGGCCTCGATCTCGCGCAGGTAGCTCTTCCGGATCTCCAGGGGACGGGTCATGATCGTGGGGAGGGCCTCGAGCCCTTCGAATTCGACCAGCCCCTTGAAGGGGAACTCCAGCTCGTACGGGTCCAGGACATGGAAGAGGATCACCTCGTTGCCGCCGAACCGGAGATGCTGGAGGCCATCGAGGATCTGCCCCTCGTCGTCGAAGAGGTCGCTGATGAGGATCACGATGCCTTTTCGCCGGATCTGGCCGGCCATGTCGTGCAGGACGGAGGCGATGCGGGTCGACGCCTGCGGCTCGGCGACGGCCAGGGTCTGGAGGATCGTATTCATCATCCCCAGGCTGCCCGTGCGGGGAACGGTCTGACGGACGCCCGCATCGAAGAGGGCGCACGCCGTGGCGTCGCGCCGCCGGAGGATCAGGTAGGCGAGACAGGCGGCCAGCCGCTTTCCGTAGAGCAATTTCGAGACCGCCCCCGAGCCGTATTTCATCGACTCACTGACGTCCAGCAGGAGATGGGCGATGAAGTTCGTCTCCTGCTCGTACTGCTTGAGATAGTAGCGGTCGGTGCGGCCGTAGACCTTCCAGTCGAGGTGGCGGATGTCGTCGCCCGGGGCGTATTCCCGGTGCTGGGTGAACTCGATGGCGAAGCCGCGGAAGGGCGACTTGTGGTCGCCGGCCAGGTTGCCCTCGACGACGAAGCGGGCCTGGAGGCCCAGCCGCTCCGCGCGCGAGATGGCTTCCGGGTCCAGCAGGGAGGCCGGGGGGATCGGAGCCGCCATGGAACGCGTCATCTCCAGTGATGCCGGGACCGATCGTCCCCGTCGCCGCGTCCGTCACGGCGACGGGACCCGCCCGGACCGGGAGTCCCCGGCGGGCGGCTCGCTCGCTACGCGATCTTCTCGTCCTTCGGGATCGCGGCCAGGATCTTCCGCGTGATGTCGTCCGTCGTCACCCCCTCGCTCTGCGCGGCGAAATTGGGGATGAGCCGGTGGCGGAAGACGGGCAGGGCCACGGAGGCCACGTCGTCGCAACTGACGTGGAACTGGCCCTGGATGATGGCCTGGGCCTTGGCGGCCAGGATGAGGTTGAGGCTGGCGCGCGGCCCGGCGCCCCAGGTCAGCCACTTCCGGCAGAAGTCGAGCGCCTCGGGCGACTTCGGCCGCGTCAC
>CAYUME010001064.1:0-1687 GCA_964445475.1 uncultured Planctomycetia bacterium | reverse complement strand
CGCGCCGCGATGGAGGCGGCCTTCTCGGCGAAGTGGGCGGTAGTGAACATCAGCCCGTCGGGGGAGATGATCGCCCCGGAGCCGAAGACCTCCATCTTCTGCTTCTCGCCGCCCGAGAACTCCTCGCGGATGGGCTTGACATAGACGAGGCAGGGGTAGACGCGGTCCTTGGCTCGGGCGATGACCGTCCGGATGTCGAGTGGATCCTCGCGCCCGGCGGGGGCGCCGCAGGCGGCGGGGAGGAGGGCGGCGACGAGGAGGATCGGGGCGCGGGATCGTCGCACGGGCAGTCTCCGGTTTCGCCGGGCGGGATCGACGGGCACGCCGGCCGGTGCACGTGCCCGGCAGCATAGCGGTGCGGGGTCGATTTGTAAAGGGACGGACTCAATGGCCGGAATAGACGATCGGACGGGTGGCGCGGCTGAGGAAGAGGATGGCGAAGGCGGTGTCGTGGACGGCCTTCTGGTGGTTGAACGCGCTTTCCCAGGATCCGTCGCCCTTCTGCTGGCCGAGGAGGTACTCCGAGCCCTCGCGGTACCAGACGTGGGCGCCGAAGACCTCGCGTCCGACCAGCATGCCGGCGCGCTCGATGGCGTAGAGATGGTAGTACTGGAAGGACTTCGCGTTCCCTTCGCGCTCGATCGTGTTGTCGGTGCAGGTGAACCGCTGCGTGATGTAGTTGTACGCCAGCGAGATGCGCTGGGCGCCCTTCCAGTTCTGCTGCAGGTAGTGCATGCAGATGACCATGCTGCCGAGCCCGCCCTCGGTCATCGCGAGGTACGTACCCTCCGCGTGGCGCGGGGCGTAGTTCCAGCCGCCGTCCGGCTGCTGGGTGACCTCCCACCACTTCAGGGCCTGGCGCCACGTGTCGTTCGGAATGCCGAAGCCCGCCTCCTCGCAGGAGCGCAGGCCAAGGATGGCGTATTGCGTGTTCGAGTTGTCCCCGTCGTCTCGCCCTTTCCCCCGCCGCGTCAGCTTCTTTTTCGTGGTCGTGTTGCCCCGCGGCTTCACCGCCTCGCCCGCGTTGCCGCCCGGCGTCGCCACCCGGTCCGGCCCGAGCGAAGGCGTCGGAAGGTCGACCGCCTGGCCGTAGTCCCACTGCCCGTTGTCGCTCTGGTTGTCGATGAGGAACTGGGCGCAGTTCTGGATGTGGCCCGCGTACTTCGGGGCGTCGAGCGCCTCCAGGGCCATGGCGAGGACGGCGGCCCGGTAGGTGCGCTCGAGCCGCCGCTCGAGGCACTGCTGGAGGACTCGCTGGAACTCGGGGCGGGCCTGGAAACGCGCCCCGGACTTGACGAGGGCGTAGAGGATCAGGACGTCGTCGCACTGGTTCCCGCCCGCCCAGCCGTAGTCCTTGAGCGTGTTGTCGAGGTCCTTGCACAGCCACTCCGCCCCGCGGCCGATGGCGGCTTCGACGCGGGCCTGATCGACCCCCAGCTCGGCGAGGGAAGCGGGAAATGGCGGCGGGGCCGCGCCCGCAGGGCCCGCCAGGAACGGCAGCAGCACGAGGGCGGACGGGAGTCGCATGGGACTTCCTGGATAGGGCGGAATGTGCCGGCGTCCGGGGGCGCCTTCCCCTCCGGGTAGTATGCAGCCGTCGGTTGCCGGTCAGAAGCTCCCGCCGAGGCGGTGGACCTTCATCATGTCGGTCGCCCCCGGGTGGCTGCCGCCCCCGACGACGACGACC
>CAYUME010001063.1:0-1688 GCA_964445475.1 uncultured Planctomycetia bacterium | reverse complement strand
CGTCTTCGCCAACTGGGGGGCGCCCCGGGAGTTCCGGGTTGCCACGGCCGACGGGGGGGACTTCATTGGAGCCGTTGTCCGTGAGCCGGAAGATCCCGGGAGTCGCGACGCGCCGACCGTTTTCAAGATCACCGAGGGGCCGGAGACCGGCCGCGAGCGGGGCCTGATGCCGTCGGAGATCCGGGAGCGGACGCCGCGGTCCGGCGTGTCGACGACCCTCTGGCGTCTCAAGTGGACGATCACGATCGTCTTCTCGCTGGCCCTGGCGGTCATCCTTACCTTGTGGTACGGCTTGGCGTGGTGGAAGGTGACGCTTGCGGCCCTGCCGGCGGCGGTCCTGGCCCTGCTCCTCCCGATGGACGGCCTGAACGTGATGATCCCCTTCGCCGCCGGGGTGGTCGGGCTCTCCGCCATCACCAGCACGGATACGGGGGAGGCCGGCGCCTGGTTCACGTCATCGTGGGACTTCGCGAAGAAGATCCTGCCCCTGCTCCTGCTGGGCGTCCTGGTCTCGGGATTCCTGCTGGGGCGGGCAGATCACGAGGGAATCATCCCGGGCCGCTACGTGAAGATGCTGGTCGGCGCGGCCCCCGACACGTTCCTGGCCGTGACGGGCTGGGCGGGCGGGTCGCTCGAGGGGCCGGTCCGGGCTCTCTGGCCCCTCTGGACGAACCTCTTCGCGTCCGTCTTCGGGGCGTTCATGTACTTCGCCACGTTGACGGAGGTCCCGATCCTGCAGGGGCTGATCGGGTCGGGGATGGGGAAGGGGCCGGCGCTTGCGCTCCTCCTCGCCGGCCCGAGCCTGTCGCTCCCCAGCATGCTTGTCATCCGCGGCGTGCTCGGGACGCGAAAGACCGTCGTCTACACGGCCCTCGTGGTGGCCCTCT
This sequence comes from uncultured Planctomycetia bacterium, assembly GCA_964445475.1. GTDB lineage: Bacteria > Planctomycetota > MHYJ01 > CAYUME01 > CAYUME01 > CAYUME01. The sequence goes on along the minus strand of CAYUME010001063.1, from coordinate 801 downwards.
CCACCCTGGCGGGCCTCCTTTTCGGGGCCGTGTGGGGGTGAGGAGATTCCATGGACACCGTGATCTTCGCCTGCGTCCACAATGCCGGCCGGTCGCAGATGGCGGAGGCCTTCTTCAATGACATGGCCGACCCCGCGAAGGTGCGCGCGATCTCCGCCGGGACGCAGCCGGGGGAGCGCGTCCACCCGGAGGTGGTGGAGGTCATGAAGGAGGCGGGGATCGACCTGTCGGATGCGCAGCCGCGGGAGCTGACCGCCGAGCTGGCGCAGGGGGCGTCGCTCCTGGTCACGATGGGTTGCGGCGAGGCCTGCCCCCACGTGCCGGGCCTGGCGCGGGACGACTGGCCGCTGCCCGACCCGAAGGGGCAGCCGCGGGAGCGCGTTCGGGAGATCCGGGATGCCGCCCGTGACCGCGTCCGGGCGCTGCTGGCGTCGCGCGGCTGGGGGCGGGCGGTGATATAACGTTGCGCGTCATATTCTGAATGGGAGAACGGCCATGATCGTCCAGGTGCTCGGCCCGGGGTGCGTGAACTGCAAGAGGCTGGCGGACTTGGCGGCGCAGGCGGTGAAGGAGGCCGGCGTCGCGGCGCAGGTCGAGAAGATCACGGACCTCAACGTGATCGTCGGGTTCGGCGTGATGCGGACGCCGGCCCTCGCCATCGACGGGGTCGTCAAGATGCAGGGGCGGGTGCCGAAGCTCGATGAGATCAAGGCCTTCCTTAAGGCCTAGAGAGAGGAGGAACAAAAATGGCAGAGCCCGGTTGCGCGTGCGGTGGCGGAGACCCGACGCTCATCTTCGCCT
>CAYUME010001062.1:0-1688 GCA_964445475.1 uncultured Planctomycetia bacterium | reverse complement strand
GCGACGTGCTGCGTCGCGTCGCTCTCGACCCGGCCGCTGTCCCAGAGGTCGCCCTTGTCCGCCGCCAGCGTCTCCGCGCTGCCCGCGACGAGGACCCGGTAGGCGGCCTGCTTCTGCGCGCGGGCCTCGGACTCGACGCGCCAGCTCAGGCGGGGCGCGGGGGCGTCGAGCCCTTCCGGGTCCGCGCGCATCTCGACCTGGAGGTCGAGGGGTGTAAGCTCGGCCCGGGCGGTGGCGGGTGAAACGAGGGCGACCAGGGCCGTCGCGATCCACGGGGCGGGTTTCATGGCGGGGACTCCCGATCAAGGGGATCAAGGCCGGGAATCTGTGTCCCGGCGCCGTTATTTGTTTGGTCCGAGGACCGTCCGGAGCGCGTCGAGACGGGCGGTCCCTTCGCGGAGCGTGGGGACGAGCCAGCCCCCTTCGTCGTTCTCGTTCCAGGCATAGACGACGACGGCCCGGGCCGGGGCGGCGTCGGCGTGAGCGTCCAGCCACGCCAGGGCGTTGGCGACATGGCCGGCTAGCTCCTTCGGGGTGGGGGTCTCGTAATAGAGGTCGAGCCCCTTTCCCGGCTCCTGCCACGTCTCCCACGGCACGGGCCGCTCCACGCGGGGGCGGCGGTCCCACCCGGACATGCAGATCGGCACGACGTGCGCGCCCGTCTCCCGGCATCGTTCCCAGAAACGCCCGGCGTGGCCGGCGAGCGCCGCGTAGGGGGCGCCCTTTCCGCCCCCGCTCGTCGCGTAGCTGCTGATCGCCTGTGCGCCCAGCGCGTCAGCCCACCCCTTCCCGCGGCCGGGGTCGAAGTCCATGATCGTCACGTACGGGTCCCGGAGGGCGGCGCCGGCCGCCTGCCGGCGGAAGCCGTCAAGGACCTTCCGGAAACCGGCCGCATCCCCCCAGTGCGTACGGACCTTCGCTTCATCGATGAAACCGAGATAGAGCAGCGGCCGGCCGCCGAGAACCGTTCGGTATCCCGGTTTGCGCATCAGCGCGACGAGCCGGGTGACGAACGCTGGATCGGCCCATCGGTCGCACTCGGTGACCAGGCAGAAGCCGATCCGCCCGCGGCTTGCACTGGCCAGGTAGCGCGTCAGGCCGAGGCTCATCGGGTCGTCCGGCGGGTAGGTCAGGAAGGCCCAGTAATCGAGACCGGCCCGGGCCGCGAAGTCGATCTCGCGGTCCATGACGGCCTGGAGGGTGCCGTCGATGCGGACGTGGTCGTCGCCGAGGATCTGCGCGAAGAACGGGAGGCGATGGTGCCACTTTGCCGGGCCCAGCGAGCGCTGGACGGCCTTGCCGGGAACACCCTGGTCCCCGTGCCAGGCGTCCCAGCGGATGGCCCCGACGACCGGCCGGTCGGCGGCCGGCGCGGGAAGGCCGAGGAGGTGACCCGCGAGCGGGGTCGCGGCGGCGGCCGTCGCGAAGCGAGGGGTCATGGAGTTCCACTCCCGGCGGGGCGAGCCGCGCCGTTCTTATCGGGCGGGACACATGATAGACGGCTCCCGTCCGCGTCCGCGCGCAGAATAAGGCCAATTTCTAGCACAAAAGAGACACGGGTTCGGCAGGCCGGCGCGGCCATTTCCGTGTCGAGGCGGTCCCCGATGTCCGTCGGGTGCCGGACGCCGCCGCGCGCTCAAATCGCTCGACAAGCGCCGCCCCCCTCCTTACACTCGCGCCATGATCTG
>CAYUME010001061.1:0-1689 GCA_964445475.1 uncultured Planctomycetia bacterium | reverse complement strand
CAATTGAAATATAGACCCAGTAGGTCTCAAATAGTTACGGGGTTCTCCGCGTGGCGAACCTGCGGGGCCGGCCGGGATCCCGGGTGAGCTACAGCTCGTTCAGGGCGTTGATGAAGGCGCGCAGTCGCCCGTAGTTGCGGCGGTTGAAGCGCATGACGAGGCGCGGCAGGTGGGCCAGGTGAGGCTCCTCCTCCGGCAGCGCGCGGGTCCTCAGGATCTCGCCGCCGGGCAGGATGTCCTTGAAGCCGCGCGACAGGTGCTGCACGTCGCGTTCCGCCAGCTGCTTCATGCAGCGGATGACCAGCAGGTCCCCCACGTAGCGCGAGGAGTGGTAGACGCGGTAGAAGCGCGTGATCTCCTCCACGGCCTGATCGACCCGGTCGGTGAAGGTGAAGAGCTGCAGGTCCTCCTCGGAGATCCAGCCGCGGCGCAGGAGGTGGTCCGAGATGTACTGGGCCCACGTCCGCCAGTAGGTCCCCCGGGGCCTGTCGACCAGGACCACGGGGAGGGGGGGGGACTTGCCGGTCTGGATGAGGGTGAGCGATTCGAAGCCCTCGTCGAGGGTCCCGAGCCCGCCGGGGAAGAGGACGATCCCGTGCGTCTCCTTCAGGAAGACGATCTTGCGCGTGAAGAAGTAGTGGAAGCGGATGTATTTCGGGTCGTTGCCGATGAACCGGTTGGGCGTCTGCTCGAAGGGGAGCTGGATGTTCAGGCCGAAGCTCTTCTCCGCGCCGGCGCCCTCGTTTCCGGCGGCCATGATGCCCCCGCCCGCCCCGGTGATGACCATGTACCCCTTCGCGGCGATGCGCCGCGCGAAGTCGACGGCCTGGCGGTACTCCGGCATCTCGGGGGTGGCGCGGGCCGAGCCGAAGAGGCTCACCTTCCGCACGTCCCGGAAGGGGTTGAAGACCTTGAAGGCGTAGCGCAGCTCCCGGAGGGCCGTGTTGAGGATCTTCAGCTCGCCGCGGTCGAGCGGCGACTTCGCCACCTTCGTGGCGGTGATCAGCATGTCCTGGATGAGGTCGGCGTTCCCGCTGTCGACGGCGTACTGGCGGACGAGGGCGGCGATCTCGGGGGGGACGGGGCGTCGCGACGTCAGGGGCTTTCGGGGCATGCGGTGTCTCCGGGGGTCTTCCACGGGGAGCCGGCAACCAGGAATCGCAGCGCGGACGGAACCACCTCGACCTCGACCGGCAGGAAGCCGCCGGGCTCGCCGTCTGCCGTGATCGGGACCGGGGCCCCGTCGTCGATCGTCTCGGCGCGCAGGGTGCGCACGCGGGCCCGGGCGATCCGCGGGTCGGCCAGCGGAAGGCCGCCGTAAAGATACCTGAAACGGCCGAGAAAGTCATGCAGGCGCATGTGCTCGAGGAGGGTGAGGTCGAGGCGGCCGTCGAAGGGGCTGGCGGCCGGCCCGAGCACCATGCCGCCTCCGGCCGTGCGCCCGTTGCAGACCGAGCAGAGGGTGACGCGGGCCTCGCGGGGGGTGCCGTCCATCGTCAGGCGGACGGCGCGGTCGCGCCAGACCCGGAAGGCCCGCACGGTGGCGAGGAAGAAGGAGGCGAAGCCGCCGAGCCATTTCGGGGAGGCGTTGGCGATCGACGCGACCACGCCGCCGATCCCGAACCCGAGGTTGTTAACGAAGACGCCGTCGCGCGGGGTGCCGTCCGGCCCGCGGGAGCGGAAGCGGCC
>CAYUME010001060.1:0-1689 GCA_964445475.1 uncultured Planctomycetia bacterium | reverse complement strand
GCTCGTAATCCCGGTCCTATACAAACCACGGAGGTACGGAGCGCACGGAGGCCGGTGGCCTGCTGGGACCCTTTCCGGGTCCTCCGTGTCTCGGTGGTTTGTTCCTTGTTTCGGCGCGACCCCATGGGGCTTGTCGACCTGATCCGCGGGGTGTTCGGACGCCCTGGCCCCGAGCCCGATCGGGGGGCGGGGGTCGACGAGCTGGCCCGCCGGCTGGGGATGACCGTCGAGGCGCTGCAGGCGACACCCGTCGTCTACCGGGAATTCCCGATCCCCAAGCGGTCGGGCGGGACGCGGCGCATCGCGGCCCCCGAGACCGCCCTGAAGGATCTCCAGCGCCGGATCCTCCGCCGCCTGCTCGCCCGGCTCCGGGCCCACCCCGCGGCCACCGGGTTCGAGCGGTTCCACTCGATCGCCACCAACGCCCTCTGCCACGCCGGCCAGGCCGTCGTCCTCCGCTTGGACGTCCGCGACTTCTTCCCGTCGACCCGCGAGGCGCGGGTGCGGAACTACTTCCGGTTGATCGGGTGGAACCGGGACGCGAGCGGGCTGCTGACCCGGCTCTGCACGCACCGCGGCGGGCTGCCGCAGGGCGCGCCGACCAGCCCCCGGCTGAGCAACCTCGTCAACGTCCTTCTCGATGCCCGTCTCGAGGCGCTGGCCAAGTCGCTTGGCGCGTCTTATACGCGCTATGCCGACGACATGACCTTCTCGTTCCCGAAGGACGAGCGGACCCCGGTTCACGTGCTCATCCGGGCGGCCAAGGCGATCCTCGAGGACGAGGGGTACGCGCTCCACCAGGACCGGAAGCTGCAGATCATGCGGCGGCACGAGCGGCAGCGGGTGACGGGGCTGGTGGTGAACGCCGGGGTCCGGCTGCCGCGGGAGACGCGGCGGCGGCTGCGGGCGGTGGAGCACCATCTCAAGGCGGGCAAGCCCGCGACGCTCACCCCCGCCCAGCTCGCCGGATGGAAGGCGCTCCGCTTGATGATCGAGCGGCAGGTCGACGCGGCGCGGGGGACGTAACGGGAAGCGTGGAGCGTATGGCGCGCAGCGTGGAGCGAACGGAGAGAGCGGCACATGAAGAGCTACGTCCAGGAGAAGGTCGTCGTCATCACCGGCGGGTCGAGCGGATTCGGGCTGGAGACGGCGCGGCTCCTGCTGGAGATGGGATCGAAGGTCGTCGTCACGGGCCGCGACGCGAAGCGGCTCCGCGCCGCGGAGAAGGACCTGAAGGGCGGGAGACGGCTCCTCTACACCGCGGCCAAGGCGGGCCTGGTCGTCTACACGCGGTGCCTGCACCTGGAGATGGCGGCGTGGGGCGGGAAGGCGACGTCGTTCGTGCCGGGCGCCGCGCGGACGAACTTCTGCAAGGCGGCGAAGATCGACGACGGCTGGCTGGCGGGCTACCCCGGCGGCGCCGACTTCGCCCGGACGCTCGTCCACTGCATCGACGTGCCGGAGAACTGCTTCGTCGAGGAGGTGAACCTCTGGGGGACGAAGCAGGTCGCGACGATGCTCAACCCGTTCTGATGAACAGGACACAGAACGGGAAGTATGTCGTGGATCACAAACGGCGCGGCGGTCGTATGCCGCGCCGTTTGTGACAAGGCGAGCGGCTCGGGGATGAGCGGAGCCAAACCCCGAGCCGCGAGCGTCACTTTCCCGGCGCGAAGACCTGGAACTCCC
>CAYUME010001059.1:0-1690 GCA_964445475.1 uncultured Planctomycetia bacterium | reverse complement strand
GAGGTACCGGCGGCCCTGGCGGATCAGCCAGACGGAGGCGAGGTAGAGGACCATGGCGGCCAGGAGCTGGTTGCAGGTGGCGAATATGCCCCAGAGGGCCTTGACGCCGCCGGAGAGGGCGAAGAGGAGGGTGAGGCCGACGGCGAGTCCGGAATTGACCCAGTAGAGGTTGAGCCCCTTCAGAAGAGTCCGGAAGGCGCCGTGGGTCGGGATGGGGGCCGTCGGGGCCTCGGGGCCGGCCATCGGACCGGCGGCGGGGAGGGCGGTCGGTAGGCCGCACCCGCCCGCGGGGGCCGGGGTCGCGGCCGCGACTGCCCCGGAGGGCGAGGCGAAGACATCGTAGCGGTCGAAGAGCGTCCGCCAGATCTCCTCGATCAGGTAGCGCGTCAGGCGGACGGCGGTGTCGAGGGTGGTGACGAGGAACCCCTCCAGCAGGATCATGCCGGCCAGCGCCCCGACGGCCACGGGGGCGCCGAAGGCGATCTTCCCCGCGGTTCCCACCGCGACGGCGAAGCCGAGGATCGGGTTGGACGACCCGGCCGCGCCGACCAGCTTCGGGTGGACGTCCGCGAGGTAGGAGGCCTGGCGGGCCCCGATCATCATGACGGCGACGACGCAGAGGGCGAGGAAGGACTCGAGCAGCATGCCGTAGTAGCCGACGCGGCGGGCGGCGGGCTCGGCCCGGAGCTGCTTGCACGTCGTCCCGCCGGCGCAGAGGCTGTGGAAGCCGCTGACGGCGCCGCAGGCGATGGTGATGAAGAGGGCGGGCCAGAAGCTCCCGAGGGCGGCCTCGCCCCGGGCGAGGTCGAGCGCCGGCAAGGCGTCGCCCGGCACCGGCGCCCGGAGGGCGGCCGCCCCCAGCGTCACGCCCAGCACCGCCATGCCCACGTAGAGCATGTGGACGTTGATGAAGTCGCGGCTCTGCAGGAAGATCCAGACGGGCACCCCGGCGGCCACGAGGACGTACACCGAGAGCACGAGTATCCAGACGTCCGGCGAGAGGGCCACGGGCAGGACGAGCCCGACGGCGATGCTGGCGGCGCAGATGAGGACGGCCAGGATCGAGCACTTCCAGACCGCCACCTGGCGCTTGATGTACATCCACCCGAGGAGGGGGGCCAGCGCGGTGATGACGATGACGCTCATCGAGGCGACGCCGCCGATGACCACCTGGCGGTTCGCGCCGGACCCGTCGACCCGGAAGAGCGTCTGGTTCTCGGGCATCTCGACGCGGTCGAACGGCAGCATGCTGGTGAGCGCCGTGGCCGAGAGGTTGAGGAAGGCGGCGCAGACGAGGGCCAGCGAGACGATGAGGAAGAAGACGAAGGCGAGGAAGACGCCCTTGCCCATGAGGCGGCGCGCGATGGTGGCGACCGACTGGCCGTCCTCCCGGACCGCCATGTAGGTGGCGAGGTAATCGTGGACGGCGCCGATGAGGACCCCGCCGAAGCAGATCCAGAGGAGGGCGGGGAGCCAGCCGAAGACGACGGCGATGACGGGGCCGATGATGGGGCCGGCGCCGGCGATCGAGGCGAAGTGGTGGGCGAAGACGACGGGGGTCGGCGTCGGCACGTAGTCGCGCCCGTCGTTGAGGCGGACGGCCGGCGTGGGGCGCCCCGCGTCCTCGCCGATCCGGCGGGCTCCGTGGACTGGGACGCCCGGACAAGAATCGCCGAGTTTTTACACGTCT
>CAYUME010001058.1:0-1691 GCA_964445475.1 uncultured Planctomycetia bacterium | reverse complement strand
CCGTCGTCCCCGCCCCGTTCCTGGACCCCGCTTTCGCGGATGACGCACTCGACCGGCTTCCAGGAGCGGATGCGGACCCGCTGGACGATTCCGCCCGCCACGAAGACGGTGAACAGGAGCCCCATGCCCAGAAAGGCGAGGGAGAAGAGCGTCATGCACCCCCGGCCGAGCTTGCCGGGGGGATCAGACCGGTCGCGGTGGACGACGAAACGCATGATCGATCTCCTCCGCCGGGGCACCCGGCCGGGACGCGCGCCTTCGTCCTGATTGTACAAGCCCGGCGGGGCCGTGCAACCCCCGCCGCGTCCGAAGGCGGGCCGCCGAAAGCTATCGTGAGGCGTCGACCACGGCCCGCACCACCTCGCGGCGCAGGCCCTCCACCCTCGCCCCGTCGCCGCCGTGCAGCCGGCTCGCGAGCACGACCGCCCAGGTCCCGGCCTCCGGGTCGATCCAGAGCATCGTCCCCGTGAAGCCGAAGTGGCCGACCGCCGGGCGGCGGTCGGGGGGGGCCTCCCGCGGCTGGAAAGGCGGGTCGTTCCAGACGTCCCATCCCAGCCCGCGCGTCTCCATCCCGGCCGGGGTCTGGACGCGCGTGGCCGCGTCGACCGTCTCCGGGCGCAGGACGCGGACTCCGTCGAGCACCCCGCGCCCGAGGACCATGCGCGCGAAGCGCCCGAGGTCCTCCGCCGTGGAGTAAAGCCCCGCGTTCCCACAGCAGCGCTTCGCGGTCGTGTAGTAGCGCGCGAGCGGGTCGTGCACCAGCCCCTCGCAGAACGGCCCGGGCGGCGCCGCCTCCGGCAGCGCGCCCGCCGCAACGAGCCGGCCCTCCGGGCCCGTCGGCGCAAGCCGCCGAAGCTGGTCGCGCGTCAGCCGCCACCCCGTGTCCTTCATCCCCAGCGGTCCGAAGACGCGCTCGGCCAGGAAGTCGTGCAGGCTCGTCCCGGCCGCCTCCTCCGCGACCCGCGCGGCGAGGATCATGTTGAGGCAGGAGTACTCGACGCCCGCGCCGGCGGGGCGGCGGAGCGGAAGCGACGCGATCGCGGCGATCAGCGCGTCGGGGGCCGGGCCCGGACCGTGACGCCGCCGGATCGGGTCGAGCGCGGTGTACGCCGGCAGGCCCGACGTATGCGTCAGCAGGTGGCGGAGCGTGATCCCGTCGCGGGCGCGACCGGCCCACGCGGGGAGACGCGACGCGACGGGATCGTCCAGGCCCAGCTTCCCCTCCTCGACAAGCCGCAGGACGGCCGTCGTCGTGCCGACGACCTTGGTGAGGGAGGCGAGATCGAAGAGGGCGTCGGGCGGCATCGGGACGGGCGCGGGGGCAATCTGGAGGCGGCCGCAAGCTCCGAGGAATCGGACGGAGACGGCGTCGCCCGCGGCAACGACGGCACCGGGAAGGCCGCCCTCGGCGACGGCGCGCGCGGCAACGGCGTCGAGCGCGGCGAAGGGATCTCGGGGCGGCGGGGACGGAGGCGAGGAACAGGCGGCGCAAAGGGCGGAGGAGAGAAGTCCGGCGCGGATCGCACGGGGGCGCATCGGGGACCCTCCGCCGCCCCGGTGGAGGGCGGACTTGGCTGCATTGCGCAATTGTACAACCATGGCGCGCGGACGCAAAGCGGTCGCAGGAACACCGACTGTTACTTTTGGTAACACTCCAAGCCCCCCTGCCGGAAGGCCCATTGCAGCGCATC
>CAYUME010001057.1:713-1695 GCA_964445475.1 uncultured Planctomycetia bacterium | reverse complement strand
CGGCGCAGGGGATCGGCCTGCCGCCCTACGTGGATGATATCCATGCCTGGCGGGACCAGCGAGAGATCCCCGCCATGGACAAGTATTTCAAGTACATGAGCCTGCTCAGCCTGAGTTTTCGCGAGAACATTCGCTGCAAGCGATACCCCTGGATGGACGTGAAGAAGGGCATTCAGTTTGAGAATGTCCTTTTTGAGCCCATGGTCGAGTATGACCAGATGCCTGCGGGGAAGACCTACGGGATCGAGGTGGAGAAGCGAAAGGCCTCCCTCACCCTGCGCGTGCGGGAGGCGGGGAATCCGAAGAATTCGATCGAGCACACCTGGGATACTTCGAAGAACCCCGAAGAGCAGCAGCCGCGCTTGATCCAGAAAGGACGGATAGGCCTTCGGCAGATGGGCGGCAGCAAGGGGATCTACAGGAATTTCAGTGTTCAGCGGCTTTGATAAGCGAGACGCGGATCCCCCCTACCCTTTCCGGCGCGCCTCGTCCCCGGCGGACGCGGGGAAGCCCTCGGCCTTCAGCCTTCTCCCGACCTCCTGCAGCGTGGACACGTCCTCCGGGTGGATCGATCCGTCGGGCCGCGGGCCGGTGTTGAGAAGCAGATTCGCCGGGAGCGCGGTCGCCCGGGCCAGCATGTTCATGACCTCGTCCGACTTGTTGTGCTTGCCGTCGTCGGACTTCATGTCGCGGATGGGCACTTCAAAGGCCCATTCCGAGACGCTGGTCGGGCGTTCCGGAATTTATTGGGTCACCGGGCCAGGGGAAGGGCGGCTTTTCGGAGGGCGGGGGGGGTCTGAAAAAGCGACATGACGACCGTTATCGGACCTTGAGGCCATAGCCCCCTCCCACCCGCAGCGGCTTTAAACCTCGCGGAAATTATACTACCTCATTGAGCGAAATCGAAGTCCATCTGAGGCGGGGGGCGGGCCTGGGCAACGCGCGGCGGCTGATGGACCGCATCGTCGCCGGCGAGGCCCGC
>CAYUME010001057.1:0-703 GCA_964445475.1 uncultured Planctomycetia bacterium | reverse complement strand
AAATTTCCAACCCTACTCCCCCTACCGCCACCTCCTCTGGCGGGGGGGGGGGGGGGGGGGAGACGAGCGGCGAGGAGGCCGGGAGGCCCATCGATCGCAATATCCGCCTTCGCTCGCTTCGCGAGCTTCGGCGGATGAGTTCGTCGTCATGAAGAGACATTCTCGACAAACTCATCCTCGCGACGGCCCCCGGCTCACGGAAAACAGAGGCCAGGGCGAGAGGCGAGTTAAGAGAAAAGAGAGTAGAGGTCAGGTGCGAGACGACCCCGATGGGGGGGGGCCGGCACCGGGTCTGGCCTCTCACGCCGGCCCATTCGCGCCTCCGTTGCCACGCGTCTCCAATCATAACTCAATGACGCTACGGCGGACACGTCGGCGGGGCATGCCTGACCGGCAGCCGAACCCCATGGCCGGCTGGCAGCCGGCGCTATGGCGTGGATCCTCCGAAGCCGGGAAACCTGCGCGCCTCCGGTGGGTTATGCAGGCGGGCGCGTGGGGCCCCAGGGGTGTTTGAGTCCATTATCGAGGAGCGCGACCATGCGGATCGTGAACCGGCTCGTCCTGCTGGCGGCGGCGGTCCTGTCGGGCGGCGTGGCGGCGGCGCGGGAGGCCAAGGTCGAGGAGCCCCTCTACGACCAGCTCCTCCGGGAGTGCAAGCTCACCGAGGAGCAGCAGGCCGGCGTGAAGGAGAAGATCCTGGCCC
>CAYUME010001056.1:0-1696 GCA_964445475.1 uncultured Planctomycetia bacterium | reverse complement strand
TTCGGCGAGACCATGGTCCTCCGTAGCTCGGTGGACGGACGCACCCTCTACTCACGGGGGCGCCACAAGGACGGGACGCTGGGCCTCTGGGCCCTCCCCGACCGGGGACGGGGCGAGCCCCGGCTCGTCATCCGCTACGACCACCCCCTCCTCGAGTCCAACTTCATCTCCGTGGGTCCGGACCGCATCTACCTGACGGTGGAGCGGAACGAGAGCGACGTGTGGGTGGCGACGGTGCGGCATTGAGGCCCACTGCACCCGGTAACTGTTGAGCGCACATATGCTCACCCTCAGGGCCTTCGGCGCGCTGGACTTCCGCGACGACGCCTGCGCGTCCATTCCCGCGCTCCTCGCCCAGCCCAAGCGCGCCGCCCTCCTGGCCTACCTCGTCCTGGCCCACCCCGGCGCCTTCTGCCGCCGCGACACCCTCCTCGCCCTCTTCTGGCCCGACCTCGATCAGGAGGGCGGGCGCGCCGCCCTCAGCCAGGCCCTCACCTTCCTGCGTCGCCACCTCCCCGAAGGGACCCTCCTGACGCGGGGCGCCGAGGAGGTGGGCGTGGACCCCTCGCTCGTCCGCAGCGACGTGGGCGCCTTCCGCCGGGCGCTGGAGCACGGGGACTGGGGCGGCGCGCTCGCCCACTACCAGGGCGACCTCCTCCAGGGGCTCCACGTCTCCGGCGCCGCGCCCTTCACCGACTGGGTGGACCGGGAGCGGGAACGCCTGCGCGAAGCCGCCGCAGACGCCGCCTGGAAGCACGCCCACGCCCTGGTGGCCGCCGGGAGCCCGGTGGAGGCCGAGCGCACCGGCCAGAGGGCACTCCACCTCGTGCCGACCGACGAGAGCGCCGTGCGCGACTTCGTCCGGGCGCTGGCCGCCGGGGGCGACCGGGCCGCCGCGCTCCGGTTCTACGAGAGGTTCGCCGCCATCCTCGCCCAGGAACTCGACGTGGAGCCCGCCCCGGAGACCCGCGCCGTCGCTGACGCCGTGCGCAGCGGACAAGTACCGGCGGGCGCCGCGCCGGGGGGTGCGGTCGGGTCGGCGGGACACGCCGCAGCCTACGCGCCTCTGGCAGGTCCGCGCCGGGATGCGCCTCTCGCGATCCGGTGGCGCGTGCCGCTCGCCGGGTTCGCGGCCGTCGCCCTGGCAGCCGCCGGCGTCGCCACCGCCTACCTCCTCGTCGGAGCGCCGGGAGGCTCCATGACGGTGGCGGACGTCCGCCCCGTCACCGTCGAGGCGGGCGTGGAGTGGCTCCCCGCCCTCTCTCCCGACGGGAGCGACGTCGCCTTCGCCGCCGGCGGGCAGATCGTCGTGCGGTCCGTCGGGCACGTGCCGGGGCACGGGGAGGTCCGCCTGGGCGATCCAACGGCCTCCATGGCCCTCGCCCCCTCGTGGACGCCGGACGGATCCGGCGTCCGCTTCCTGGCCTGCCCCGCATCGGGTCCGTGCCGGTGGATGCGGGCCGACAGGACCGGAGGGAACCTCCGAGTTCTGGACCTTCCCCCAGGTGTGCCGGCGGACGTGCCGCAGATGGCCTGGTCCCCGGACGGCTCGCGGGTCGCCTTCTTCCGCGGCGATACCCTCTTCGTGGCGTCGGATGGGGAGGGCGTGCGTCTCCTGTTCGCCATGGGCGCCGGGGACCGCCGCTGGGGGCATCGCCACTCCCTGGCGTGGTCCACGGACGGGAGACGCCTCGCC
>CAYUME010001055.1:0-1700 GCA_964445475.1 uncultured Planctomycetia bacterium | reverse complement strand
TCGAGGAGGCAGAGGGCGCCGCCGGGGATCCAGTGGCGCTCGGCCTGGGCGTCGCTCTGGCACTCGGTGTAGGCGTAATGGCTGCCGCCGACGTTCCAGTGCTTGGCGAAGGCGATCTTGGCGGTCTTGGCCAGGAGGGGCTTGAGGCGCAGCTCGCGTCGGGCCTCGCACGCCTTGACGTAGAGCTCGCGCCAGCGGGGGTCGCTGCCCGGGGCCCTGGAGGAGAGCAGGCGGCCCATCTCCGTCTTGAGGGCGGAGCCGCCGGCGCCCACCTCCTTCAGGACCGCCTCGAGGGCGGCGGTCTCCCGTTTGGCGTCGTCCGCGCTGGTGAAGCCGTCGCTTCCGAGGCCGTCCTGGAGCATCCAGTCGGCGAGGGCGGCCGACTCCAGGTCGTTCCAGGAGAGCTCGTCGCCGATGCCCACGTCGATGAACTGCCCGCCGCCGGTCTGTCGGCAGTGGTAGGCGAGGAGGTTGTTGCCGGCCTTGAGGGTCGCGCGGGCGGCGGGATCGATCGGGACGGCGATGTATTCGCTCACGAACCCGGTGCGTCGGGCGGCCGGGACCCCGTTGAGGTAGATCTCGACGTCCTCGTCGTGGAAGACCCGGAAGGGCGGATCGCCGGCCGGGGTGCTCTTGAGGCGGAAGGGGATGCGGACCCAGATGTCCGGGGTCTTCCACTCGGTCCGGGCCCCGGGGGTGCCGCGCGGTCCGAAAGCGCTGGGGCCTTCCTTCCAGGCCTTGTCGTTGAAGGCGGGCTTCTCCCATCCGTCGGGGGGCTTGTCGAGGGTGTACCGGGTCTTGTGCCCCTTCTGAAGGCTGGTCGGCAGGACGACGCCGGCCGGGGCCTTGGGGGACGCGGGGGGGGGGGGGGCGGAGACCAGGAGGAGAGCGGGGAGGGCGAGGAGGGGGGCTTGAGCGGCGCGTGTTCTCATGGCGGGCCCTCTGACCGGGGATAGGCGACGCGCGTCTCCCGTTGGTTCACTATTTAAACGCCGTTTATCTAATAATAAGATGCCGCAGACCGCCCGGATTGTCAATATCTTTTGCATTTTATCGGGATCGTGGGGCCGGGGGAAGCGGTATCGGGGCATGAAGTATGGGATGGGTGGACGCGGCGGCGGCGGACGCGCGGGGAGGCTCTCGCGCGCAGCGCGCGGCGCGTTCATGGGGGCGTGGGGCGGCGAGATCGCGGTTGACCCGGTGCGTCATCCATAGCATAATGGCTATGAATGAAGGCCGCCCCGGACTGGGACCGCGTGCGCGCGAAGGCCCGGATCTTCAAGGCCCTCGGCCACCCCGTGCGCCTGACGCTCGTCGAGCGCCTCGCGTCCGGGCCCCGCTGCGTCTGCGAGCTCGTCCCCCTCGTCCCCGGCCGCCAGGCCACGACCTCCCGCCACCTCGATGTTCTCGTCCGCGCCGGGGTCCTCCGGCGCTGGCGGGAGGGCACGCGGATGATGTATGCGCTGACCGTGCCCTGCCTGCTGGACGCGATGCCCTGCGTCGAACGGGCGCTCCGCCGGCGCGTGGCCTGTCCCCCCCCGCGCCGGCGGCACTGAAGGGATGCGCGATGGACTGGAAGGCCGAACGGAAGCCGCTGGCCGCAATCGTCGCGGTCTTCCTCCTCGTCTTCTTCCTGCCGGTCGGTGGGGCCCGGTTCGACGGCGCCGTCGACGAGGCCCTCCACCTCGCGCGGTGGTACG
>CAYUME010001054.1:0-1713 GCA_964445475.1 uncultured Planctomycetia bacterium | reverse complement strand
CGCGCGGCAGGGCCTGGAGGGCGCGGGCGAGGCGGACGGCGCGGGCGGGCGGGACGGCGCGGCGCTCGCGCGCCAGGCCGAGGGCGAACCAGAGGAGCGCCGCCGCCTGGGCCGTGTAGGTCTTCGTCGCCGCCACCCCGATCTCCGGCCCCACCCGCAGCGACAGGACGTGCCGGGTCGCCCGCGTGATCGAGCTGCCCACGCCGTTGGTCACGGCCAGCACGGGCGCGCCGGCCTCGCGGGCCAGCGCCACGGCGGCGAGCGTGTCGGCCGTCTCCCCCGACTGCGAGACGGCCACGACGAGGGTGCGGGGGGTCAGGACGGGTCGGGCGTAGCGCAGCTCGGAGGCGAGGGCGACCTCGGCGGGGAGGCGCGCGAGGTCCTCGACGGCGTACTTCCCGACGATCGCGGCGTGGGAGGCGGTGCCGCAGGCGGTGAGCAGGACGCGGTCGACGCGCGCGAGGCGGCGGCGGAGCGGCTCGAGCTCGCCCCAGCGGACGGCGCCGCGCCCCGGCTCGAACCGGTCGGCCAGGCACTGGGCGAGCGCGCGGGGCTGCTCGTGGATCTCCTTGAGCATGAAGTGCCGGTAGCCGCCCTTCTCGGCGGCGGCGGCGTCCCAGCCGACGGCGACGACGGCGCGGGCGGCGCGGCGGCCGGCGGCGTCGCGGACCTCCGCCCCGCCGCGCCGGACACAGGCGACCTCGCCGTCGCGCAGCGGGACCACCCGGCGGGTGTGCGGCAGCAGGGGCGGGATGTCGCTGGCCAGGAGCCCCGCCCCGTCGGCCAGGCCGAGGATGAGCGGGCTGCCGTGGCGGGCGGCGACGAGGCAGTCGGGGCGGTCGCGGAAGAGGACGCCGACGGCGTAGGATCCCTCGACGCGCGCCACGGCGCGGCGGACGGCGTCGAGCGGGTCGCCGCGGAAGGCGTCCTCGACGAGGTGGACGAGGACCTCGGTGTCGGTCTGGGAGCGGAAGCGGTGGCCGGCGCGTCGGAGGCGGTCGCGGAGGGCGTCGGCGTTCTCGATGATGCCGTTGTGGACGAGGGCGACGGAGCGGTCGCAGGCGAAGTGGGGGTGGGCGTTGGCCTCGGTGGGGGCGCCGTGGGTGGCCCAGCGGGTGTGGCCGAGGCCGGCGGCGCCGGGGAGGGGGCGGGCGGCGAGGCGGGCGGCGAGGACCGCGAGCTTGCCGGGGGCCTTGGCGCAGCGCAGCGCCCCGCGGTCGAGGGTGACGATGCCGGCGGAGTCGTAGCCGCGGTATTCGAGGCGGCGGAGGCCGTCGAGGAGGATCGGGGCCGCAACGCGGGGGCCGACGTAGCCGATGATGCCGCACATGGGGACGGGGCGCTCCAGGGGGGAACGAAACGCGGATCGCGGGACACCATACATCAACGGGAGCGAAAAGCCAAATCCGAAACCGGGGGGGAGAGCGTGGAGCGTGGAGCGTGGAACGGGGAGCGGGGACGCGAGACGCGTGGCGGGAGGCCTCGCTTCGGGCCCCGGCACGGGACGGACGGGCTGGAGCGGAGGCGAGCCTGGAGACGAGAGAGTAGAGACTGGATGCGCGACTCGCTTCTCGCCTCTTATCTCTACTCTCTTGGCTCGCATCTCGCCCGGGTCTCTACTCCTCACTACGAACCCGAGGGGGCGCGTGAACGCGTGGCGAGAGGTCTCGCGTCGGCCCCCTGAACGGGGTCCTTGCTCCGGACGGGCGGGTC
>CAYUME010001053.1:0-1714 GCA_964445475.1 uncultured Planctomycetia bacterium | reverse complement strand
AGTGCCAGTGGAACGGCCCGAGCTGGCCGTACGCGACGTCGATCACGCTCACCGCGCTGGCCAACCTCCTCAACGGCCCCCCCCAGGACGCGATCGGCCGGAACGCGTACCTCGAGACGCTCCGGATCTACGCGGTGTCGCACCGGCTGAAGCGCGAGGACGGGACGGTCGTCCCCTGGATCGACGAGAACCTGAACCCGCTGACGGGCGACTGGATCTCGCGGACGCGGCTGAAGGCGTGGAAGAACGGGACGTGGGACGCCGGGAAGGGGGGCGAGGAGCGCGGCAAGGACTACAACCACTCGACCTTCTGCGACCTCGTGATCACCGGGCTCGCCGGTCTCCGCCCGCGCGCGGACGACACCGTCGAGGTCAATCCCCTCGTTCCCGAGGGGGCATGGGACTGGTTCTGCCTCGACGCCGTCCCTTACCACGCCCGGACGCTCACGATCCTGTACGACCGGACGGGCGAACGCTACAAAAAGGGGAAGGGGCTGCGTGTGCTGGCCGACGGGAAGGAGATCGCCGCATCGGAGCGCCTGGGGCGCGTGACCGGCGCGCTGCCGGAGGATTAGCGCCAACCATGGACCTGTCCCTGGCCCAGACGCTGATGCTCTGCGCCTTCTGCGGATCGGGCTGCTCGGCGCGGCGGGCGCGCTGGCCGGCTCGGCGGCCGGTGCGCGGCTCGCCCTCGCGCTCTCCCCCGACACCATCCACATCGGCGTGCTCGTCCTCGTCCCCGCCGCCCTGATCGTCCTCCTCGTTCAGAAGCGGCTTCTGCCCGCGGAGGGCACGACGCCTGCGACGGGAGGACTGGGCCGCACGGGCGGTCCGGCCGGGGCGAAGCGGTCTGGCGTGGCGTGGAAAGCCGTCGCGATCGGCGCGGCCATCGGCCTCTACGACGGCGCCTTCGGTCCCGGGACGGGGACGTTCCTCACGCTGGCCTTCGCGGTCGTTCTCGGCCTCGACCTGCTGGGCGCCGCGGGCTGCGCGCGGCTGGTCAACCTGGCCAGCAACGTCGGGTCCGTCGTGGTCTTCCTCGCCGACGGGCGCGTGCTCTTCCCGCTGGCGGCGTGGACGGCGGCGGCGGGGGTGGCCGGCAACTGGATCGGCTCGCGCCTGGCCCTCCGCAAGGGTGCGGCGATCATCCGGCCGCTCCTGGTCGTCGTGATGGTACTGCTGATGGCGGAGGTGGTGCGGCGGCGGTATTTCCCGTGAGCGACGGACCCGGCGGAGGCGCGCGAGGCGCAGGCCGGAGGTCCCTCGCCCCGCGTATTCGCGCACGGCCGTGCGGCTGACCCTACAGCACGTCCTCGAGCCGATCGGCCGGCATCCCGTGCGCCTGGGCGACGGCCTCGTAGAGGACCTTCCCCGCCACCACGTTCGCCCCCTTCGCGAGCGCCGCGTTCTCCCGCAGCGCCTGTCTCCAGCCCTTGTCGGCGAGCAGCCGGAGGTACGGGAACGTCACGTTGGTCAGGGCGTACGTGCTCGTGCGCGGCACGGCCGCCGGCATGTTCGGCACCGCGTAGTGCAGCACCCCGCTCCACGCGTACACGGGGTCGGCGTGCGACGTCAGCCGGTCGATGCTCTCGATGCACCCGCCCTGGTCGATGGAGACGTCGACGATCACGGAGCCGGGGGCCATCCGGGCGACCATCTCGCGGGTGACGGGGTGCGGGGCGCGGGCGCCGGGGACGAGGACGGCCCCGATCAG
>CAYUME010001052.1:0-1715 GCA_964445475.1 uncultured Planctomycetia bacterium | reverse complement strand
GTAGTAGACGCCCTTCTTCGCCTCCCCGCCCGCCTCGACATCGACGAAGTCGAGCGGGAGCACGTTGGAGCTGCGGCACATCCCGATGCCGGGGCCGCTCGCGGGCTGGAGGACCGTGACCTTCTCCGCCGCGGCCGGCGCCGGCGCCCGCTTCTCCTTCGCCAGGAACACCAGACGGCTCCCGCACGGGGGCAGCTCGAACGGCATCGCCACGCCCGCGGCCGTCGCCTGGAACGATTCCGCCTCGACCTTCCCCGTGTACGGGTCCCAGCGCTCGATCCCCTTCATCGGCGAGGCGACCGTCCCGGCCGACGGGTCCGTGATGCTCGTGTTGACGAGGAAGAGGATCTCGCCGTCCGCCAGCCGCCGCCGGTGGTGGAAGAGGATTCCCTTGTCGTCCGCCGCGCGCCGGATCGCGAAGCCGTCCCCCGCCGCGCCCGCCAGGAGCCCCGGCAGCGTCTCCGCCTCGACGCGCTTCCAGCCCGGGGCCTTCGCCAGCGCGGCCCCGCGGCCCGAGGGCCGCCCGTCCACCCTCGCCGGCGGGTCGCCGCAGCAGAGGACTGTCCCCCCGCCCTTCGCGACCGACTCCAGGAAGTCCATCGTTTTCCCGTAAACCGTCTCCGTCATCGGGGGGACCACGACCGTCCGGTAGTCCCGCCGGCCGATCGTCAGCGTCCCGCTGGACGACGACCCGTGCAGGGCCATCGTGTCCTCGCACCCGAGGTCGTACTCGACCTGCGCCCGCTCGAGAGCGAGGAGCAGCGCCTGGAACCGGTCGCCGAGGGGCTTCAGCTCCGGCGTCCCCTGCAGCATCCACGCCGTCGGCGTCGGCTCGAGGACGAGGACGGGGTGGACCTGCTCGCCCTGGGAGAGGGCCGCGCAGAGGCGGGTGTTGTAGCCCGCCCGGACGTGATAGGCCGGCCACCAGGGCTCGTGATAGGAGAACGACTGCGGGTGGTCGCGCTTCCGCGCCCCGCGGAGCGTGACGTAGGAGAGGTGCTCGTCGATCAGGTTGACGCCGAGGACGAGGAGCCAGTCGGCGATCCGCTTCATGTCCTCGAACCGGAGGTCCCAGCCGCCGGCGCCGTAGGCCTCGCAGAGGACGCGCTTGCGGCCGAGCTGGTTGGCGAGGCTGGCGACCTCGCGGACGGCGCGGACGTTCCCGAACTGGGCGTGGACGTCCTCCTTGTACTGGTTCATCAGGGTGTCGATGCCGGGGATCTGCTGCCAGGCCGACATCGCCATGTTGTCGGGGACGCCGACGCAGTTCGGCCACTCGTGCTCCCAGTAATGGCCGGTGAAGGCGATCCCCGCCTTCTCGCAGGCCTCGTAGTACGGCTTGCCCCAGCGCGCGATGAAGAGCTCGAGCTGGAGACGGTAGTAGTCGTGGCGGACCTGCTTCCAGTCGCCGAGGGGCTTCTTGAGCGCCGGCAGGTGGTCGAGCAGGCTGTACCCCCACCGTTTCTCAAACTGCTGCGGGAGGTCGTCCGTCCAGGGGAGCCCGCCGGCGGGGCGCAGCTCCGGCTCGTCGGTGAAGATCCCGGGGACGCGCTTCCCGAACTGGCCGCCCACCTCGCGCGGGTAGGCGCCCTGGCAGTGCAGTTCAATGGCCCCCAGCAGGGTCGGTTCAATGAGCAGCCTCATTCGCCGGCACTCCAGAGAGGATCATCAAGGTAGCGGGAACCGGAGTCGGGGAAGATCACGACCGGCAGGCG
>CAYUME010001051.1:331-1719 GCA_964445475.1 uncultured Planctomycetia bacterium | reverse complement strand
TCGGAGACGCGGGTCCGCCGGCTCCTTCCCGCAAGCCTCCCCGCCTTTACCCCCAACACCCTTACGGAATGGGGTAAGCTGCTCAAGGACTTCCGACACGCCCGGAAGACCGGCTTGGCCTACGACCGCGAGGAGCGCGTGACCGGCATCTACTGCATCGGCGCGCCGGTCTTCGACGTGAACGGCGAGGCGGTCGCAGGCCTGGGCGTGACCGGCCTGGTCAGCCGTTTCGACGCGAAGAGCCGGCGGCGTTTCGAGCGGGAGGTCCTCGCGGCAGCGGCGCGCGTCTCGCGGGACGTCGGTTACCGGGGCGACCGGTACCGGCGGTTCCGCCACCACCCGGGAGGACCCGCATGAGATCCGTCTGTCTGCCGATGGCCTGCGGGCTGATCTGGATCGCGGGCGCCGCCCCCGCGGCCGAGCCGCCCCTCCTCGCCCACTGGACCTTCGACGAGGCCGACAGCGCGATCCGGGACGCCGCGGGCCGTGACGCGCTGACGGTCCCGCTTGCGGACGGCGTCTCCCGCGTGCCGGGCGTCCATGGCACCGCCCTTCGCCTCGCCGGCCGGCACGCCCTCCAGACCGGGCCCGTCGCCTCCGCGGCGTCGCTGCCCGGCATCGCCTTCTCCGCCTGGGTCCGCCCCGCGTCGTTCGACCGCTACAACGAGATTTACCGGCAGGAGTGCGCGCAGCGCCTCCTCTTCTCCTTCCAGGAGCACGGCACCGTCCTCTCGCTGGGGCTGGACGTCGGCGGCTACGTCGAGTGCGACGCGCCGGTGGACCCGAAGCGGCTGCTCGACGGCCGGTGGCACCACGCGGCGGCGACGTTCGACGGCCGGACGATGCGCGTCTACCTCGACGGCCGGGAAGTCGGCGCGCTGGCGCGCCGGGGCGCCGTCGCCACGTCGCGCGCGGCGCCCGGCTTCATCGGCTCCCTCGGGGGCTCGTCCGAGCACTTCCAGGGCGGGCTGGACGACCTGCGGATCTACGGCGGCGCGCTCGACGCCGGCGCGGTCGCCGCGCTTCACCGCGAGGGGGACCCGGCGGCGGCGCGGCTCTACGCGGAACTGGAGGCGAAGGCCGCGGCGCTCCTCGCGCCGGAGGACGCCTTCGCGGAGGCGCTCGCCCGGACGGCGCAGAACGCGGCAGCGGGCGGCGGGACGCTCCTGCGGGAGGTCGCCGGGGTCCTCTCCGACCGCCTCCGCGCGCGCTTCCCGGAGGAGCACGAGGCCTTCGCCCGCGCCACCGGCCGCACGCCGGCAGCCTTCCTCGCGGACGCGACCCCCGCCTTCCTCGAGCGGGAGGCCCGCCGGATTGTCGGGATGTTCACCGAGTACAAGCCGCTGACCGAGGGGCAATGGGAACGGCAGTCGCCCGAGCAGGCGCGC
>CAYUME010001051.1:0-321 GCA_964445475.1 uncultured Planctomycetia bacterium | reverse complement strand
GGCCGAGGCCTTCGAGAAGCGGCTCGAGGCCCTCGCGGGCGCGGCGCGCTTCGACCCCGACTGGATCCGGATCATCCTCGACGCCGCCCCCCGCATCCAGCTCCGCCCCTACGTCCAGGAGGCCGTGGCCCCCTACGTCCCGCCCGCCACCCCCGCGACGCGCGATCTCACGGCCGACGAGGGCCGCGCGGCCCACGAGCGCCTGGGCACCGGTCCGCTCCTGGTGATGGTGGGAGCCGCTCTCGGCTTCGGGACCGGCTTCTACATCATGTACCGGGCGCTGATCGGCGGGGCCGGAGGCGCCGGCAGCGGCCCGGAGGA
>CAYUME010001050.1:0-1722 GCA_964445475.1 uncultured Planctomycetia bacterium | reverse complement strand
CGCGGCCCGACGCGCCGCGCGTACCCCTTCTCCAGGCACCAGTACGGGGAGTAGATCAGCTCCCCCGCCCCCACCCCCGTGATCCCGAAAGCGGCGACGGCGAGGAAGAGGAGGTCCTTCGGGAGCCGGAACGTCAGGCCCCACGCGAGGTCGGCGGCGGTGACGCCGAAGGGCGTCCAGGCGAGGGCCACCACGGCGGCGAGGGTGCAGAAGGTGAAGACCACGACCATGCCCGTGGCGACGCGCTCGACCAGCCGGTAGCGGCCGAAAGCGAGGAGGACGGCGCAAGAGGCGGTCGCGAGGATCGAGCCGACGACTTCACCGGCGCGGTCGCCGGGGTGGACGAAGAGCCGCGCGATCGCCCCGACGATGCCCGAGGCCTGGAGGAGCGTGCCGACGTACATGAAGACCCAGAGCCAGACGAGCCACGAGGCGACCAGCCGCGGCCCGCGCAGGCGGTCCATCGCCTCGAGGGTGGAGAGGCCGGAGGAGACGGCGTAGCGGCCCAGCTCGACCTGGATGAAGACCTTGATGAAGCAGCCGAGGACGATGAACCAGAGGAGGGTGAAGCCGGCCTGGGCGCCGAGCTTGGTGGTGGCGATCAGCTCGCCGGTGCCGACGATGTTGGCGGTGATGATGAGGCCGGGGCCGACGGAGCGGAGGGTGCCCCCGAGGGTGCGCGGGGGGTCCTGGACGTCGGGGGCGTCATCGGGGGCGGCCATGGGTCGGGAGGGTAGCACGCGGGAGGAGGGCTGGTCAATGGAAGGGAGGAACGGGACGGGGCGCGGAACTCAGCGGGCCTCCGACGCATCCACCTCCCGCAGGACGCGAAATCCACGCCTCGCGTCCCACCGGTCGCGGTCATCCCCCTCCCGCGAGGCCGACCGGCAGGCCGGAAGCGCATCGACACAGGATCCTCCGCGGATAGCCCGTGCCGGATTCAGGATCGGCGGGCCGGCGGGATCGACCTGCAATCCCTCCGGCAGCGGCCGTTGCGCGTAAGACACATAGCAGTCGGAACACCATTCCGAGACGTTTCCGTGCATGTCGCGAAGCCCCCAGGCGTTGGGCCTCAGGCTGCCGACGGAACGCGTCGAGGTTTTCAAGTCCCGGCCGATCCATCCCATCTCGAACGGATTCCCGTTCCCCGAAAAGGGCCGTCGGGTGCCCGCCCGGCAGGCGTACTCCCATTCCGCCTCGGTGGGCAGGCGGTAACGGGCCCCGTCCAGCCGGCCGAGCCAGGCACAGAAGGCGACCGCGTCGTCCCAGCTGACGGCGCCCACCGGGTGGGAGTCCGGGTCGGAACCGGAAGGGACAGGATAGCGATCCGGCAGGTTGCGCCACGTCACGGGGGACGGGCGCCGGCTCTTCTCGGCGTCCGTCACGTGCCCCGTCTCGGCGGCGAACCGCGCGAACTCGCGGCGGGTCACCTCGAACGCGCCGAGATAGAAGGGGCGCGTGATCCGGACGGGGCAGGTCGCGACCGTGCGCGAGGACGGAGGAAAGCCGTCCTCCGCGTCCGGGAACCCCAGGGTGAACGTCCCGGCGGGGATCCAGGCGAGCCGCATGCCGATCGCGTTCGCGACCGCATGGCGGTCGCCGAGTCGAAGCCGAAGGGCGAGCGCCTCCGCGTGGTCGGGATCGACGGCCAGCAGTTCGTCGAGCCGGGCCATGGCGACCCGCCCCCGGCCCTGCGCGTCGAGCCGCCGGGCCTCGGCCAGC
>CAYUME010001049.1:0-1722 GCA_964445475.1 uncultured Planctomycetia bacterium | reverse complement strand
CCCCCTCGATCCGCGGCAACAGGATCCGGAAGCAACTCCCGCGCCCCGGTGCGCTCTCCACCTGGATGAAGCCTCCCGCCTGGCTGACGACCCCGTAGACAAGGGAAAGCCCCATCCCCGACGCGTCCCCGTCGCGTCGCTCCCCGTAAAACGGCTCGAAGAGGTGCAACCGCGTCTCGTCGTCCATCCCGCGACCCGTGTCGGTCACGGTCAGGACGGCGTACAAGCCCGGCCGGCCATCGGGCAACCGCCGGGCATCGACCGCCCCCAGGTCCAGGTCCGACGTGCCGATCTCCAGCCTCCCTCCGCCGGGCATGTCCTCCCGGGCGCGGGTCGCCAGATTCACGATCGCCTGCTCGATCAGGCCGGGGTCCGCCTTCACCCGCAGGGGCCCCGGCCCCGTCGCGAGCCTCAGGGCGACCCCCTCGCCGACGATCCGCCGCAGCATCCCCTCCAACCGCAGGACGTGCGTGTTCAGGTCCATGACGACGAACTCGGACGCCGGGGTGCGGCCGACGGCCAGGAGTCTCCGGGTCAGCTCGGTGCCGCGCTCCGCGATGGCGAGACCCTTTTCCAGAAGCGGACGGACCGGGTGGCCGGCCTCCAGCCTCCGCGCGCCGAGCTGGATGAACCCGACCAGGGCGGCCAGCAGGTCGTTGAAATCATTCGCGATGCCAGAAGCCAGCCGGCCGATCGCGTCCATCTTCCGGGCCTCGACAATCCCCGGAGCCAGGTGGCGGGTGTCCGTCACGTCCCGTCCCAGCCCCAGGACCATCGGACGGATCCCGTCCTCGCACGGGATCGCCGCGAACCGCCATTCGATCTGGCGCTCCGTGCCCGCCTTCGTCCGCCACGGGATCTCGTGCGCGACCTCGAACTGCCCCGGACCCGGCACCAGGGACTGCCCCTGGACGGCCGCCTGCCAGGCGTCCGGAACCAGCAGGGTGACATGGGACCCGCCCTGGACCTGCTGGCGGGCGTACCCGGTCAGCCGCTCGCAGGCCCGGTTGAAGAGCAGGATCCGGCCCTCCCCGTCCAGGAGGACGACAAGGGAGGGAAGCAGATCCACCACCGCTTCCAGGGAGCGCCGGCTGCCCTCGGCCGCCGCCTCGCTCGCCCGGACGGCGCGTCGGGCCCGGTCGGACTCCGAGGCCAGATGCGCGATGAACAGCGTGAAGGCGAAAAAGAAGGCGATGCGCGTGAGGACCGCCATGGAAAAGAGCATCACCCCCACTTTCCCGTGAACCGCCATCAGCGCGTAGAGAACCGCCGCCACGGCCGTGGCGGCGAGCGCGCCGCCCAGCCCCCGACTGACCGCCGCCACGAGGAGCGTCAACGCGAAGAGGATGTAGAACTCGCCCGTCCGCTCCCCCAGCTCGTAGAAGAGGAAGCCCAACAGGGCCATGTCCAGGAGGAAGAGCACTCCCGTCAGCCGGAAGGAGGCGAAGGAATCGCGCCGGGTGAGGGGGACGGCGAGGTTGGAGAGAAAGAGGACGGCCGCCGCCGTCCATAAACGCCAGGACAGGAGCCCCTCCATGGCGGCCGGGTAGGCGGCACCGACAACCGCCAGCACGAGCAGACAGGCCGTGGCGAGCACCCAGGCCGCGAGTTTCCTGAAGACAGGTTGCAGCGATTGCCTGTAGTCCGCGGCGTGATCCGTTTCTCTCAGCAACCCATTGAGGCGACGCGCCAGCTCGACATCGAGTGCATCACCGTCCGTGG
>CAYUME010001048.1:0-1728 GCA_964445475.1 uncultured Planctomycetia bacterium | reverse complement strand
CCCCCCCTCACTCCATGTGGAAGACCTCCTCCATCCCCATCCACCACTCCCCCTCCTTGCGGCCGTCGAGCGGGACCTGGCAGGGATCGGTCTCCTTCCACCAGCGGACGACCGTCTCGTCGGACGCCACCCGCTTCATGTCCCCGGCGAAGTCCGTCCCCGTGTACTCGAAATATCCGAAGAGATACTCCTTGCCCTCGATCCGGCCGAGGTAGATGGAGTAGTTGCGGACGCGGGCCTCGCGGAGCGCCCGGAGCACGCCCTCCCACGGGCTGGCGTGCAGCTCCTTGTAGTAGGCCTCCTTTTCCGGCTTCAGGCCGATGACCGCGCCGAAGCGCTGCGCGGGGGGGGACGACGCGCAGCCGGAAACGAGGGCCGCGCCGGCGAGGACCAGGGTGGCGGTCGTGGGAACGCGGGGCCGTTTCATGGCGCGATCCTCCCGGAAGCGATGGTGAGCCGCCAAGGACGCCAAGGAGAACAGAAAGGTCGCCAAGGGTCTTCTTTGGCG
This sequence comes from uncultured Planctomycetia bacterium, assembly GCA_964445475.1. Classification (GTDB taxonomy): domain Bacteria; phylum Planctomycetota; class MHYJ01; order CAYUME01; family CAYUME01; genus CAYUME01. Next base: position 1,220 of record CAYUME010001048.1, on the reverse strand, counting down.
CTCTTTCCGTGCCCTTGGCGATCTTGGCGGCCAACAACCGGCGACTTGCGTTGTTCCCCCGCGCGCAGGGACTCAGCGGAACACGGCGTACAGCGCGACCATCGCCGCGAAGAGCACGCCGGCCAGCAGCTTGTAGTTGCCCAGCCCCGGCCAGCCCGGCGTCCGGAGCGACTCCAGCGGGTGCTCCCAGACCAGGCGGCGGCTCTCCTCCGTGTGGACGTGCGGGCGGGCCAGCGAGATCCCCGCCAGCAGGAGGGAGCAGAGGACGAAGAGGTAGAACGTGGCCATCATGGAGGGGACGTCCCAGCCGGTCTCCTCCTTGAACCAGTCCAGCAGGAAGACCGCGAGGCCGAGGCCGGAGCCGAGGTAGAGCGTCCACTTCGCCGCCGTCCCGGAGGCGCGCTTCCAGAAGACGCCCCAGAGGAAGACCGCGGTGATCGGCGGCGCGATGTAGCAGATCACCGAGACGACGCCCTGGAAGATGCTCTCGAAGCGGCCGATGAAGGGCGACCAGACGATCGCCGCCGCCATCGCCGCGAAGGTCACCCACCGGCCGATGCGGACCAGCCGGTCGTCCGGCACGTCGGGCCGGAACCGCCGGTAGAGGTCGTAGCAGAAGAGGGTGGCGATGGAGTTGAGCGCGCCCGAGACCGTGCTCATCAGGGCCGCCAGCAGCGCGGCCGCGACGAGACCCTTCAGCCCCACCGGCAGGAGGTGGGTGATCAGGAAGGCGTAGGTGTCCTCGGATTTCGCCAGGGTGTCCGGGAGCTTCCCCTGCCGGATCAGCGCGAGGCAGAGCAGGCCGGGCAGGACGAAGATGAAGACCGGCAGGATCTTGATGAAGCCGGCGAAGAGCGGGCCGACCCGCGCGTGGTTCTCGTCCTTCGCCCCGAGCACCCGCTGCACGATCGTCTGGTCCGCGCACCAGTACCAGAGCCCGATCACCGGGTAGCCGAGCATCACCGAATACCACGGCAGCGTCGGGAGCTCCTCGGCCGACCGCAGCACCGTGAGCTTCACCGGCTCGACGGAGGCCGCCAGCCCCGCCCATCCGCCCGCCTCCGCGTACGCGATCCCCGTGATGCAGAAGGCCCCGGCCAGCAGGATCACGGTCTGGATCGACTCGGTCAGCACCACCGCCAGCAGCCCGCCCACGATCGTGTAGAGGCCGGTGAGCACCGACGTGAGGACGATGCTCAGGTAGATGTCGAACCCGAACA
>CAYUME010001047.1:0-1734 GCA_964445475.1 uncultured Planctomycetia bacterium | reverse complement strand
CGGTCCGGGCCGCCAGGCCATCGCGCGGTCGGATTGGTTCAGGACGAGCAGGTCTCCGGCCGGCAGGGGCGGGGCGATCGGCTCGATCTCCGCGAAGGTCGGGACCTCCCAGAGGCGCCGGCCCGTCCCGGCGTCAAAGGCCGCGAGGCGGTCGCCCGCCCAGAGGACGACCGCCGGCGCGGGCTCCCCGCGGAGGAGGAGGGGCGACGAGTAGCCGCGCCCCTCGCTGGGCGGGATCTCCGTCCGCCAGGCGGGGATGCCGGTGGCGAGGTCGACGGCCATCACGAAGGACGGCGCGACCGACTCCCGGCCCTGCTCGACGGCGACGTAGACGTGCCGGTCGTCGATCGCGGGCGAGGCGGCGAGGCCCCAGAGGTGGTCGATCGGGCCGAGATCGAGCGTCCAGGCGACGGCGCCGTTCAGGCCGAGGCAGGCGAGGGTGCCGGTGCCGAAGAGGGCGGCGAGGCGCCGGCCGTTGCAGGCGGGCGTCGGCGTGGCCCACCCGTTGTGCTCGGACGGATTGCGGGCGGGCCGCCGGAGGACGGGGACGACGGTGGTCCAGACGAGGCGGCCGTCGGCCCGGTCGAAGGCCGAGACGAGGGTGCGGCGGAGGGAGGCGGGCCCGCCGACGGCGCCCGCGAGGAAGACGCGGTTGCCCCAGACGACGGGGGAGGCGTTGCCCCAGCCGCCGGCCTCGGCCTTCCAGAGGACGCGGGAGGACTCGAAGGGGACGTCGGTGCCGGGAGCTTCGCGGGCGACGCCGGTGCCGCCGGGCCCGCGCCACCCGGGCCAGAGGCCGCCGTCCGGGTCGAAGACGGCGCCGTCGTCGGGGCCGGGCGCCGGGCCGGGCCGAAAGAACCCGGCGAGGGCCGCGGTGGCGGCGAGGGCGAGGAGGAGCGTGAGGGCCCAGGCGGGCTTGTTCATGCGACACCGCCACGACCGGTCAAAGCCAGGAGACACGCTTTTCCGTCCTTCCGCTACTCCGGTTTCAGCCGCCCGAGGGCCGCCTGCGCCTCTCCGCGCTCACGGGGGGAGACGGCCGTCTCGGCGAGCGTCGTGAGCGCGGCGCGGGCGGCGGGCGTGCCGATGCATTCCAGGATCCGGATCGCCCGGCTCCGGCGGACGTTCCCGGGGGAAGGCGTCTCGTCCGATCGGGCGAAATGCGCCAGCAACAGGTCGGCGCGGAGGCGGAGCTCGAGCGAGGCGCTCGACGCCAGCGCCTCCCGAACGGCCGACTCGGCGGCCAGGCCGACCTCGCGCAGCTCCCGGCTGGCACCCTCGCGGGCCTCGAACCGGTCGTCATCCAGCTCCCGGACGAGCCGGGCGATCCGCGCGTGGAGGGCGGCGGCCTCGGCGTTCGACGCGAGGTGGCCGGCGAGGTAGGGGACGACGGCGTCGCCTGCCTCGGCGAAGGCCCAGATGGCGCGGATCGCGCTTTCGCCGCTGTCCGACGCCAGCGCGGCCCAGTGTTCCTGGCGGGCGACGTCGTCGAGGGGGCGCGGGGCGGGCGCGGCGATGCCGGGCGCCGCGTCCCAGACGAGGACCACGCCGTCCCCCCCGCCCGAGGCCAGCCGGGCGCCGTCGGGGGAGAAGGCCAGCGCGCGGATGCCGCGGTCGTGGCCGAGGCACCGCAGGCGGGGGGCGCCGTTGCGGACCGTCCAGAGGCGGACGGCGCCGTCCGCGCCCCCGGAGGCGAGGGGGGAGCCCTACGGCGAGAAGGCCCGGGCGGAGACG
>CAYUME010001046.1:0-1739 GCA_964445475.1 uncultured Planctomycetia bacterium | reverse complement strand
ACCTCGCCTCCACCGGCCGGCCGGGCCCCGTCCTCATCGACATCCCCGTCGACGTCTCCAAGCAGACGGCCCCCTCTCACGCGGCGACGCACGCGAAGATCCGCGGGTACAGCCCGACGCTGGACGGGCACCCCGAACAGATCCGGAAGGCCGCCGCGCTCATGGCAAAGGCCGAGCGCCCCGTCATCCTGGCCGGCCAGGGCGTCCTGATCTCCGGGGCCCACGATGAACTGCGCGAGCTGTCCGACAAGACCGGCATCCCCGTCGGGACAACCCTGCTCGGCCTCGGCGGGTTCCCGGAGGACCACGCCTCCGCGCTGAAGATGGTCGGGATGCACGGCACCACCTACGCGAACTACGCGATCCACCATGCCGACCTCATCGTCGGCATCGGGGTCCGGTTCGACGACCGCGTGGCGAGCCGTCCCGGGGAGTTCGCCCCCCAGGCGAAGATCATCCACATCGACATCGACCCGACGTCGATCGGCAAGACGGTCCGCGCCGACGTCCCCATCGTGGGCGACGTCCGCCGCGTGCTCCGCGAGCTCAACAAGATCGTCCACGCGCCGAAGATCGACGACTGGATCCACCGGGTCGCCGCCTGGAAACGCGAGTTCCCCCTGCCGACCGGCGAGCCGAGCCCGAAGGACCGGCGCGATTACCGCGACCGGCTGGCCGCCCGCCAGCCCTGGTACCGGGACGGGCTCGCGGCGCGCGAGATCAAGCCTCAGTTCGTCATCCGGACCCTCGACGAGCTGACCCGGGGCGACGCCGTCATCACGGTCGACGTCGGCCAGCACCAGATGTGGTCGGCCCAGCACCTGACCCACCGGCGCCCCCGCTCGTTCATCGCCTCGGGGGGGCTCGGCACCATGGGCTTCGGTTTCCCCGCCGCCCTCGGCGCCCAGGTCGGCTGCCCCGACCGGACCGTCGTCAACATCACCGGCGATGGCTCCTTCCAGATGAACAGCCAGGAGCTGGCCGTGGCCGTCCTGGAGAAGATCCCCGTCAAGGTGGTCGTGATGAACAACGGCTGCCTCGGGATGGTCCGCCAGTGGCAGGAGACGGTCGTCCCCGGCGCGCGCTACATGGGGGTCATCCTGGATGGAAGCCCCGACTTCGTGAAGATGGCCGAGGCCTACGGGGCCCTCGGCCTCCGGGCCGTCAAGACGACGGAGGTCCGCCCCGTCCTCGAGCACGCCCTGAAGCACCCCGGCCCCGTCCTCGTGGACATGCTGGTCGTCACCGAGGAGAACTGCTACCCGATGGTCCCCGTGGGGAAGAACCTGGACGAAGCGCTGCAGCACGATTAACGGCCCCTGAAACCGAGGGCGTCCGATGCGACACATCATCTCCGCGCTCGTCGAGAACCGGCCCGGCGTCCTGGCGAAGATCTCCGCCCTCGTCCGGGCCCGCGGCTACAACATCGACAGCCTTTCCGTCGGCGAAACCGACGACCCGTCCGTCTCCCGGATGACCTTCGCCGTCATCGGGGACGACCGGATCCTCGAGCAGGTCACCAAACAGCTCAACCGCCTGATCGACGTGATCAAGGTCCACGACTTCACCGACCGCAACTACGTCGAGCGCGAGCTCGTGCTGGCCAAGGTCTCCTGCCCGCCAGGCCATCGCGGGCAGATCATCGAGCTCATGGACGTCTTCCGGGGCCGCATCTGCGACCTCGCCCCCTCGTCCGTGACCGTCGAGGCCACCGGGGACGAAAAGAAGATCGAGGCCCT
>CAYUME010001045.1:0-1740 GCA_964445475.1 uncultured Planctomycetia bacterium | reverse complement strand
CCCGGCTACACCCGCGCCGTCGTCGCCGGCTTCCGCCTCCAGGATCCCGCCGTCGAGACGGTCGTCGATCGACCCTCCCTCCTCTATTTCCACAACTATCGCCAGACCAACCACCGGATGGACGTCCTGGCCGCCGAGATCGCCGACCGGATCCAGGAGGCCGGGCACCGGGCCCTCGCCATCCCCGCCTCGCAGATCGTCGCCCGCGACCCGATGCGCGGCCACCTGCCCCACAAGCTCCTCGCCTGGGCGGCCGGGCTCGGCTTCTTCGGCCGGTCCAACCTGCTCATCCACCCGCGGTACGGCGCCCGGATGCGCTACGTCTCCGTCCTCGCCGATGCCCCCCTCCCCGCCGACGCCCCCGTGCCGGGCGATTGCGTCGACTGCCGGGCCTGCGTCGCCGTCTGCCCCGCCGGCGCCATCGGGGAGCGGCGCGAGGACTGGAACCTCGACGCCTGCTTCCGGAAGCTGACGGAGTTCGCCCGGATCCCCTTCATCGGGCAGCACGTCTGCGGCGTCTGCGTGAAGGCCTGCCGGGGATCCGTGCACGCCGGGGAAAGGTAACCGCAGATGAACGCGGATGGACGCAGATAGCTAAGGGCTCCAGCGCAGAGCGATCCGCGTTGATCTGCGTACTTCTGCGGTTCGACCGCGCTGGGTTCATCCGCGATTCCCCTGCTTTCGTGGAGCCGTGACCATGGGCGAGCCTCGCCCGGCGGAACCGGCCACGCTGGTCTGCGGCCTCCTCGCCGCGGACGAGGCGGCCCGCGCGGAAGCGCTCGACATCCTGGGGAGGGACTTCGGCTCCCGCGCCCTCGGGAGCCCCGTCCTTCCCTTCTCCTTCACCCGGTACTACGAGCAGGACATGGGGCCCGGCCTGCTCCGCCAGTTTGTCGCCTTCGCGACGCCCGTCGACCCCGGCCGGCTCGCCGCGATCAAGCTCCGGACGAACGCGATGGAACGGGAGCTCGCCACCCGCCTCGCCGCCCCCGCCCGGCGTCCCGTCAACCTCGACCCCGGCCTGGTGGACGCCGCCCGCCTCGTCCTCGCCACCACCAAGGACTACGCGCACCGCGTCTATCTCGGGGAGGGGATCTACGCCGAGGTGACGCTGCGCTGGCAAGACGGGACCTTCGCCCCCCTGGAATGGACCTACCCGGACTACCGGGCGGAACCGGCCCTCGCCTTCTTCAACGATGTCCGCCGGATCCACAGGGCCCGGGGCGCGCCGTGACCGGGGGGATGCCGGATTTCCGGAAAGGCCGGCGGCCCCGGTTCCTGTGGCGCCTGCACACCTGCTGCAGTACAATCCGGAGCGGGCCGTCACGAACCGGAAGGAACCGTCGGCCCTTGCGCGTCGTGAGATCCGGGACCCTGGCGCCGTACACCCTTTCCAACGGGGGCCGGTCATGAAGCACACGGCACTCTGCGGCATCCTGGCGCTCCTCGCGGGCGGATGCATCATGGTCGTCGAGGACCGGGATCGCGGATCGGGTCCTCCCCCGCCGCCGGTTTCCGTCTACACCCCGCCCCAGCCTCCGCCCCCCCTGCCCCTCCCGCCCCCGGAGCCGGAGCCGCCCCTGCCCCCGCCTCCCCCCCCGCCACGCGAGGTGATCGTCATCTACAACTACCAGCCGGTCTGGGAGGACATCCGCATCCTCGTCTACCGCGAGTACTTCGTCTGCCAGCCGTCCACGTACATCTACATCGGCCGCACGCAGGCGAGCGCGGGCTACTCGG
>CAYUME010001044.1:345-1740 GCA_964445475.1 uncultured Planctomycetia bacterium | reverse complement strand
TTCGCAAGGTTGTTGCTGTTGGAAGCCCCGCCCCTCCGGGGCGGGGAACTTCACTTGCCCGGGTGTTCGTTGGCCATTAGACTGCCTCTGGAGCGCCCGTCCAGCGACTCGGATTAGGCGTTTGAAGTGCCTAGCGTGCACAGATAAACCGTGACCGACTATCGGGTGACCGACCCGAGGAGGTGAGGAAGTCCCGACACGGTAATCGCCGGAGAGCCGTGTAGCTGACCCCCGACGCCAGGAGAAATCCGACCGTCGAAGCGGGGTGACAAAGACGCCGAATCTATGGGATTCCCTAAACGGGCACGAAGCCGGAAACGGCGGACACAGCCAAGGGGAGACCTAAGGAGGAGGGCGAGCAAGCCGGTCGTCCGTAACATCACGTGAACCCTGCCGCATCGTCATCAAACCCCCGAAAGGGGGCCCAGCGGGAGCCGAGCTTGGTAGGTACGGGCGAAGGCCACGGAAGGCGCGAAGAATCCGGAAGCGCGGCGCCGAGGAACCCGCCGGTGTAAGGGGGGCGGAAGGCCGGAGACAGCCGGTCACGGAACTGTGGAGGCCCTCGCCGGGTCCCCGGCAGGAAGCCGGGGGAATCGAGCCCATAAGGCGCACGCCGAAAGGGCGAGAGGCGCCCGGCAGGGAGTCGGAGGGGGTCATAGTACCGAAGACGGTGAGGACAGCACAACCTCACCCAGGGAAGGACCCCTGCTTCAGTCGCGTTTCCTTGGGATGTAAGCACCGGGGCATGTCCATGAGGACCAACTCCCCCCCAGACCAGGTGCGAGAACTCCAGAGGAAACTCTACCAGGCGGCCAAGAGGAGCCGGACGCGGAAGTTCCACGCCCTGTACGACCGGATGTGGAGACGGGATGTCCTGAGCGAGGCGTGGCGGCGGGTGCGGAGCAATCGGGGCGGGGCCGGGGTGGACGGCGAGACCCTGGAGGAGATCGAGGAGCGCGGAGTCGGGGCGTTTCTTCGAGGAATCCAGGAGTCGCTGCGCAGGAAGACGTATCGGCCGGCACCGGTTCGGCGGACGTACATCCCCAAGGCGGACGGGAAGAAGAGGCCGTTGGGGATACCGACGGTGCGGGACCGGGTGGTGCAGATGGCGGCGAAGGTCGTCATCGAGCCCATCTTCGAGGCGGACTTCCTGGACGTCAGCCACGGTTTCCGACCGAGACGCGACGCCCACGGCGCGATACGAAGCGCTGTGGATGCGCTGGATCACGGGTATGCGTGGGTGTACGACCTGGACATCCAGGGCTACTTCGACAACATCGACCAGGAGAAGCTCGTCAGCGCGGTGGAACGGCGGATCAGCGACCGGCGGATGGTGAAGCTGATCCGGCAGTGGCTGAAGGCGGGCGTGCTGGAAGACGGCACGGTGAGGCCGAC
>CAYUME010001044.1:0-335 GCA_964445475.1 uncultured Planctomycetia bacterium | reverse complement strand
GGGGAGCCCCCAGGGGGGCGTCATCAGCCCCCGGCTTGCCAACATCTACCTGCACCAGCTGGACGAGGTCTGGGTCCGGGAGCACCGGGCGGTGGGGCGGATGGTCCGCTACGCCGACGACATGGTGTTCCTGTGCGGCACTGAAGCCTCGGTGCTTCGGGCGCGGCAGATCGTGGAGAAGAGGCTCGGGGAGCTCGGCCTGAAGGTGAAGGCCGAGAAGACGCGGGTCGTGCACATGGTCGCCGGGGGACCCGGGTTCGACTTTCTCGGGTTCCACCTGCGGCGGGTCGCGGCGGAGAAGCCGCCGCGGCTCCGGACGGCGCTCTGGCCGGGAC
>CAYUME010001043.1:0-1741 GCA_964445475.1 uncultured Planctomycetia bacterium | reverse complement strand
GAGAACCGGGGGAAGATCCTCGGCCTGCTGGCCGGCTGGAAGGACCTGGCGGCAAAGTACGCCTGCCCGCTCGCCCGCCTCGCCATCGCCTGGACGCTCGCCCAGCCGGGCGTGACGCACGTCCTCTGCGGGACGCGGAAGGTGGAACAGGCCGTCGAGAACGCCATGGGGGCGGACCTGGAGCTCGCGGCGGAGGATCGTCAGCGGATGCGACGGGACGTCGAAGCGCTCGGTCTGCCGGCCTAGGCCTTGTCTGCCCGGGGGACAGCCGGGTCGAAACCCGCCGGTGCCATACGCTGTAGTCAACAGGGGGGTCGAGGGCCGTCCCCGCCGCCCCCGACCGTCTCGGAGGGAAGGGAAACGGCAGATTTGTCGTGCAGTGGACGCCCATTACATATAAGATGGGCCAGACTCGGGCGTCGCGCGGGCAGAGGCTCGCTCGACAATCTGAGGAATAATCGGGAATCGCCCGGGAATCGGCGGCCTCTCGTGGGTTCATGAGTCGAGGGCCCGGCAGGAGCCGAGCCCCACCCGATTCGGGGGCAACCGCATGAGCTCGGTCTCGTCAAGCCACATTCCCATCCTGCGCTGGACCCCGGAGAACGGTGACCCGACCCAGCCCATGCAGCGCGTCTCGCGGCCCGGCCTCGACCTGACCGTCGTCCCCCGCGCGGGGATCCTCGAGCTTCACCTCACCCTGCGCCCGCTGCCCGGCGAGGCCCCGACCGCCCTGGCCACCCGCCTCAACAATGCGATCCGGGAACACGCCCCCGGCGCCGCGATCGTCAAGCTCGACCTCTTCGGCGCCGTCGCCGGCCGACAGGCCCTTCTCGGCGCCCTGCGCGCCCGGTTCGGCCGCATCGACTGGCCGGTGACGTGGGTCGAGGGCGAGGGCTGCACCGGCACCTCGTTGGCCGGCCTAACCCTGTTCGCCGTCGCAGGCGCCTCCGTCAAGACCCTCCTGGTCGACGGCCAGCCGGCCGGCCGGATCCTCGAGGACGCCGTCGCCCGCCAGGTCTTCCTGGGCGACCTGACACCCGCCCGTCCCGACGCCTCCCCGGCCGACCAGGCCCGGAGCGTCTTCGAGCGGATGGAGGCCGGCTTCGCGGCGGCCTCCATGCCTTTCAACCGCCTCGTGCGGACGTGGTTCTTCCTCGACCGGCTGCTGGACTGGTACGGCCCCTTCAACGCGGTGCGGACGGACTTCTACGGAAAGCGCAACATGCTCGAGCCGCCGCCGGCCAGCACGGGGGTGGACGGGCGGAACGCGGCGGGCGCGGCGCTCACCGCCGCCGCGTGGGCCGTCGAGCCGAAGGGCGGCGGGACGACCGTCCTGGGCGTCGGTTCCCCCCTCCAGTGCCCCGCGCCGAAGTACGGCAGCAGCTTCAGCCGCGCCATGGAGATCGCCGGCGGCGGCGCCCGCCGCCTCGTCGTCTCCGGCACCGCCAGCATCGCCCCCGGCGGCGAGACGACCCGGGTCGGCGACCTGCGCGGGCAGGTGGCGCTCACGATGGACGTGATCCGCGCGATCCTGGCCTCGCGCGACATGCGCTTCCAGGACACGACCCGCGCGGTCGCCTACTTCAAGGACGCGAAGGAGGCCGGCGCCTTCGACGCGTGGCTCGCCAAGGAGGGGCTCGCGTCCTTCCCCGTCGTCGTCACCCGCTGCGGCATCTGCCGCGACGACCTCCTCTTCGAGCTCGAGATGGACGCCGTCAAGCTCGAGCCGCCGGCGGCGTAG
>CAYUME010001042.1:0-1743 GCA_964445475.1 uncultured Planctomycetia bacterium | reverse complement strand
GTTACTTTTGGTAACACTCCAAGCCCCCCTGCCGGAAGGCCCATTGCAGCGCATCCGCATGCAGCCATGCAACTTGCGACAACACCGGAAGTTTGGCACGGAATTTGCTTATACAGGCCCACCGTGGACACACGACAGCAGAGAGGAGATCAGGCGAGATGAAGTGCGCGTGACCCGGCCTGTCACGACCGTGGGGCAGGATGGCAGGCAGGCGGCACGAGGGTCGAACCGCCGCGGCCCGCCTCCGGTCCGGGACGGGACCCAACCGACGGCGCGGCCGGGGCGCTTTCAGCCCCCCGGCGAAGACAGCCCCGGCCGCGCCGGGGAGGCTCCGACCATGTCGCCTTGACAACGACGCCGGCCAAGGGATAATGCGCCGATTGCTCGACCTCCACCAGGCACCCGTCATCAGGAGAGATCCGATGTCACCCGGAAAACCCGACGACCGGCGTAACGAGGCGTTGACCAACGCCATCTCCCAGATCGAGAAGCAGTACGGCAAGGGCACGGTGATGCGACTCGGGGGCGCCGCCGGCGCGGTGAACATCCCGAGCATCTCAACCGGCTCGCTCGCCATCGACATCGCCCTCGGCGGGCGAGGCGTGCCCCGCGGGCGCGTCATCGAGATCTACGGCCCGGAAGGCTCCGGCAAGACGACGCTGTGCCTGCACATCATCACGAACGTCCAGCGCTCCGGCGGCGAGGCGGTCTTCATCGACGTGGAGCACGCCATGGACCCGTCCTTCGCGAAGAAGATCGGCGTGGACCTCGACCGGCTCTACATCTCCCAGCCCGATTCGGGCGAGCAGGCCCTCGAGATCGCCGAGACGTTCGTCCGGTCGAACGCGGTGGACGTCGTGGTCGTCGACTCCGTCGCCGCGCTCGTCCCGAAGTCGGAGTTGGAGGGCGACATGGGGGACGCGCAGGTGGGCGCGCAGGCGCGCCTGATGTCCCAGGCCCTCCGCAAGCTGACCGGCGCGATCAGCAAGTCGCGCACGTGCGTCATCTTCACGAACCAGATCCGGGAGAAGATCGGGATCATGTTCGGGAACCCGGAGACGACGCCCGGCGGGCGGGCGCTGAAGTTCTACGCCTCCGTGCGGATCGAGATCCGGCGCGTGACCTCGATCAAGGACGGCGACCACGTGATCGGGAACCGCGTGCGGGCCACGATCCAGAAGAACAAGGTCGCGCCCCCCTACAAGCGCGCGGAGTTCGACATCCTCTTCACGCAGGGGATCTCCCGGGAGGGGGACATGGTCGACCTGGGGACAGACCTCGGGGTGATCGAGAAGAGCGGGTCGTGGCTGTCGTACAAGGGGGAGAAGATCGGGCAGGGGCGAGACCAGGCGAAGGAATTCTTCAAGGCGAACAAGGATGTGGCGGCCGCGGTGGAGAAGGAGATCCGGAAAGCGGCGGGGGTCGACCATACGGAGACGGCCCCGGCCCCGGCCGCGGCAGCGGCCGTCGCACCCGCCGCGACGGACGACAAGAAGGAGAAGCCGAAGGTGGGGCGGTAGGGAAGGCCGCGGCGGCCAAGCGATCCCCCTCCTTCGCCCGGAAGCTCCGCCCCTCCTTGGGCGCCGCAGCGACAGCGCAGGCGGCTGGGGCGGGGAGCTTCACCCGCCTCCGCCCGGAAGCCCCGCCCCCTGTGGGGCGGGGTACCTCACTTCCAACCGAACGCGGGGTGCACCTGCGGCAGGACGCGCACGTCCCGGAGGTGCGCGGCGGCGGCGGCCAGCA
>CAYUME010001041.1:0-1746 GCA_964445475.1 uncultured Planctomycetia bacterium | reverse complement strand
GCCGGCAGGGATGCCGGCGCTACGCCCTGCGATCTCGCCGTAACGCCGCCTTCCATGCGGCCCTCCCGTTCAGGTATGGCCCCCGTTGGCGCGCGTCAAGGGCTACCGCGACGCCGCCCGGAGGCCGAGGTCTGTGTGACGGCCCGACGGTTGATACGCGTACCTACACGCGGAGCGGCAGGCTGTGGGATCGTTGTACCAACTCCCGCCGCGCAGGCGTACTGTTTGGGACTGATGCACCGCAAGTCACGCGCAAGCCGGTTCCAGAGCCGCAGGCGGTCCACCCGATCCTGGGCGCGATCCAGCGACTCCCCACGCCGCTTCCCGTACGCCGCGTCCTGGAGGGCCGCCAGGAGATCCAAGAGCGTCTCCTGCACCCCCCATAGTTTCAAACTGCAACGGGACAAATACTCATAAAACCGGAGAGGCTAGCCCTTGACACGCGCCTCAGGCGAAACGATCGAGCGACTCTGCCGGAAACGACGCGATCATCCGTTCGATAGTCTTGCGCCGGGTCCGCCCATCCTTCAGGGATCGCTCTCTTCGCGGGCGCATGTCACCACAGCGGCCCCCCCCCGCGATTAGGATTTCCCATCGGCGGGCATCCGCATCGTCCGGAGGCGGGTCCTCCCCCCCCTCACCACCGCGGCGGGATCTCCCGGACGATCGCCTTCTCGTGCCACCGCTTTTCTTTCGTCATCCAGTGCGCGACCGTCAGCCGGTCCCGTCCCACCTGCACGACCGAGAACGTCCCGTCGTCCCCGCGATGGCCGGCGTCCATCACCCAGTCGGTCGCACCGAACCGCCAGTGCTCCATCCGCTCCCAGTGTCCGCAGAGGTGCAGCAGGACGTTGTTCTCCTTGTAGATCGCGTCGATCTCCTCCCGGTTCGTGATCGAGCCCGCGTTGAAGTGGTTGACCACGATCTTGGGCGTCTTCGGGTCGTGCCGGGCGAGCTCCTTCCTCAGCCAGTCGAGGTCCGGCGGGAAGACGGGCGAGTACCCCGGCTTCGACGCCCCGGACGTGTCGTACGTCGGCGTCTGCAGGACAAAGACGACGCCCTTGTGCCGGAACGCGTACTGGATCCCCGGGATGATCCCCTTCCCGGCAACCGGCGGCGTCCAGGCCGGCAGGCCGTGATCGTCCGCGTGCGCCTTGACGAACGGGTCGTTCCGGATCCAGTTGTAGAAGGTCTCCGACGGCGAGGCGCCGCCCGAGTCGTGGTTCCCCGCCACGGCACGCGTCGGGTAGCGCAGCAGCTCCCGGGTGATCTTCTCCCAGGATTTGACACAGGCGCTCGTCGGCCAGCCCGTGGTGTCGCCGCCGCTGGCCACGAAGTCGGGGGCGACGACCGCGCCCCCGATGGCCGGCGGCAAGCCTTTCCCCGGGATGGCGTTCATGGCCTCGACCGTCGGGGCGCATTGGCTGTAGTCCCCGTTCTTCCCCTGGTCGATCTCCTGGTCCGTCCAGAAGAGGAAGGTGAAGGCCTCGGGCGAGCCGCCTTCCGGCGGCTCCGAGGCCTGCACGCGCGGGGCCGCCAGGACCAGGGCCAGCAGGGCGTCGCAGGGGCGCATGGCGATTCTCCTGGGGGCACGGGAATCCCTCCGAGGTATAATCCGGCATCCGTCGGAAAGCAAGGGCCCGGTTCCCGGAAGGAAAAAAAAGAGCCTGCTCGCCCTGGCGTTCCTCGCGACGGCGACGTCCCCCCCCGCGCTGAACGCCTTGCCTCCCGCACCCCTGACCACGA
>CAYUME010001040.1:0-1747 GCA_964445475.1 uncultured Planctomycetia bacterium | reverse complement strand
CCGGGAGAGCAAGGACAACGCCGCCATCGCCTGGGGGTACCTGCGGTCGGAGTGGATGACGGCCGAGGCGTGCTCGTTCGTCGGCTGCACCGTGCCGCCCTCGGTCTTCTGGTGCACGACGAAGTGTGACTTCGACGGGTGCCGATTCCCGGCCTGGCCGCCCTACGAAGGCGAGGCCTCGATCGCGATCGCGGCATCCGCCCGCGGCTCGGAGGGCGCGGGGCCGGGCGAGCGGCGGGCGTCGGCTCCCCCCGTCCGCGGCGCGATCGACCTCACGCTGTCGGAGCAGCCGCTCGAGACCGTGCGCTTCCCCGAGCAGGCGCGATGCCCGGTCCCCGAGCTGCGCCACGCCCCCCGCTATCGGGGCCTGTTCACGCGATAGACGAGACCGCGGACGTCACTCCGCCCCGCCGGCCGCCGCGCCGACCGCCCGCTCCCAACCCGTCCCCGTCCCGTACGCCAGCGCCCCGCCCTCGTAGTACCGCTCGATCGCGCGGATGACGTCCGCCGCCGTGATCAGGTGCAGGCATCGGGGAAGCCCCTCGACGACGTCGACGCAGAGCCGATCCGGCCGGTCCTTCTCGTCGCCGTCTCCGCGGGGGACGACGCGGGAGCGCCAGCAGCCGCCCGACTCGCAGCACCGGAGCGCCCCGACCGCGTGGAGGACCTGGTGGCCGGGGTACGCCTCCCAGTGCGTCGGCTCCCGGCCGCCCGCGACCACGACGCACGCCCGGGTCCGCGGCCGGCCCGCCGGCGTCTCGACCGCCGCCGCGAGATGCATGTGGAGCGTCACGGGGCAGAGCACCCCGACCGCGTGGTGGACGAGCCGCACGAGCTGCCGGAGGTCCGTCTTTCCGCGCAGGTCGAGCACCCCGCGGAGCGGCGGGTGGTGGTGCGACGCCTCCCCGACCTGCACGAACGCGATCCGGCCGCGGAAATGGTCGACGACCGCCTGGTACCGGTCGGGCGCCCACCACTTCGCGGTGAAGTCGTGCTTCCCGCCGGAGACGACGATCCAGAAGGGCGTCGGCTCGCCCGTCGCCTCGTGGACCTGGGACATCCAGGCCTTCTCCTGCGGCGAGAGATGGATGTCGCCGCGGAACGCGGTCGGGACGACCGACAGGCCGAGCTGTCCGTTCAGGTACTGGGCGAAGCCGTGGAGGAAATGCCAGGGCTGCTGGTTGCTCTTGTGGACGAGGGGGTAGTGGCACTCGAGCAGCATCGCCTCGGGGTCGCCGTCGCGGATCGGGGTGAGGTGCGGGTTGTGCTCCCAGAGGGCGGGGCAGGGGGTGCGGACGTCGGTGAGGAACCGCCCCGGGTGGGCGCGGTGGAGGTCGCGCACGGCGGCGGTGAGCATGACGATGTCGCCGGGCGACTGGCGCTGGACGAGGACGAGCTTTCGAGGGACGCCGCCGGCGGCCGGCTCAACCGGGGAAAGGATCGGGCGCGGGCTCATACATCGAGGGTGTACCGGAAAAGGCGCCGCGCCGCAAGCCGGAAGCCGGCCCCCTCACGGATCCAGCTCCAGCACGCCGCCCGCATACGTGTACGCGTGCCGCCGGGAACAATGGTCGAACGCCGCACAGCCGAAGACCTGCCGCCCGCCGGGCACGAACCGGACGTCGTTCGGGCTGCCGGTGTCGAGCTTCCGCCGGAGGAAGACCGTCCACCGCACGCCGTCGTACCGCGAGGCGCACCGGACATCCGCCCGGTCCCCTTCGCACGGCGCGATGACGATCCCGGGGAC
>CAYUME010001039.1:0-1748 GCA_964445475.1 uncultured Planctomycetia bacterium | reverse complement strand
CTCCCGACGGGGACGCCGTCAGGGCCACGCACCCTCTCGTCGCCCACGGCCTGATGTCCTGCACCTCCTGCGACGGCGTCACGGCCGCGCTCGTACGGACGGCGTGGCCGCCGCGGCCGGGGACCCTCCGGGTCCTCGCGTGGCGGACCTGGCCGTACCCGCCCGCGCTCCGGCGCGACCTCCTCCGCATCGCGTCGCTCGCCACGCCGGCGCTTGCCGCCCTCCACCACCGTCTCGGGGGGGCGTTCGCCCGCTCGGCCGAGACGCTCCTCCGCCGGGCGCGCGTGTCGCCCGGCCGCGTCGCCGTCATCGGCTGCCACGGCCATACCGCCTGGCACGCCCCCCGCACGGCCGGAACGCTCCAGATCGGGGACGCGTCGCAGGTCGCCGAGCGGACGGGGATCGCGACGGTGGCGGACTTCCGGTCGCGCGACGTCGCCGCCGGCGGCCAGGGCGCCCCGCTCGTGCCATGGTTCGACTGGATGCTCTTCCGACACCCGCGCGGCGCCGTCGCCGTCCAGAACATCGGGGGAATCGCCAACGTGACCGTCGTCACGCCCCGGCGCGAGGACGCCTTCGCCTTCGACACGGGGCCGGGGATGATGCTGATCGACGAGGCCGTTCGGCGGATGACGGGCGGGAGGCAGGCCTGCGACCGCGACGGGCGCATCGCGCGGGCCGGGGCGGTCGACATCGCGATGGCGCGCGACATCCTCGCCCACCCCTGGTTCCAAAAGGCCCCGCCGAAAACGACGGGCCGTGAGCTCTTCGGCGCGCGCTTCCTCGACGACGCGACGGCGCGCCACCCCGGCGTGCGCGGGGCCGATCTCGTCCGCACCCTCGCCTTCGTCACCGCCGCCTCGATCGCGCGGGCCTACGCCCGGTTCGTGCGGCCGGGACACGCGCTGCGCGAGGCGGTCCTCAGCGGCGGCGGGGCACGGCACCCGTCCGTCGTCGACGACCTCCGCCGCCTCGCCGGCGTCCCTATCCGGCTCTCGGACGATCTGGGGCTGCCCGCCGAGGCCAAGGAGGCGGCGGCCTTCGCGCTGCTGGCGCTGGCCACACTCCGGGGCGAGCCCTCGAGCCTCCCGGGCGCGACGGGGGCCCGCCACGCGGCCGTCCTGGGCGCGATCCACCCCGCGTAACCACCCGCTCGTCCCTCCCCCTTCCATTCTGTATATATATGTACATACGTATGTACACATGTACACATGTATACATGTATACAGATCAAGGTGACGCGGGGAGGGGCACACCATTACCCACAACTCGACAGACCCGGGGATGAAACCGTCGAGGAACTCAGGTTCACACCGATTCCTTGCTGCTGGATCGGCGTTGATCGGCGGTTTCACAGATGTGGGTAATGGCCAGGGGGGATCGATGGAACCACTCGGTGCGGTCACTCCGGCACGGGCGCCCCGAGACGCGACGCCAGCTCGAGGGCCCTGTGGCTGGCCGGAGCCTCCGGGTAGCGCTTCCGGAGGGATCCCACGGCCCGCCCGATCGCCGCCAGTTCCCCGGCGTACCGGCCGGCCAGGTCGCCGCTCCCCGACGCCTTCCGCCGCAGGAGAGGCTGAGCCATCTGCTCGATCTGCGCCAAGAGCTGACGGGCCTGCACGGCGTTCCGGGTGGCCGGTTCCGAGGCCCAGGCCCGGGCCTCGGCGGCCAGCTCGGAGCCCCGCTTCGTCCCGCCGAACTGCCGGGCGAGGTCCCCGAGCAGCGCCGCCGCCATCGCGGGGTCGGCC
>CAYUME010001038.1:0-1749 GCA_964445475.1 uncultured Planctomycetia bacterium | reverse complement strand
GACGAAGCGGCCCAGGTCGGGATGAAGCTCGGGGGCGCCGCCCGTGATGTCCACGAGCCGGCATCCGGTCTCCCGCGCGACGCGGACCACCGCCTCCATGACGGTCCACGCCATCCGCTCGGTCCGCACGGGGGACGCCGCGACGTGACAGTGGTCGCAGCGCTGGTTGCAGCGCAGGCCCACGTTGACCTGGAGGCTCTCGATCGCCGCGCCGCGCAGGCCGCCTCCGATGTGGAGACCGAGAACGCGTTCAAACGGGTTCACGGGTCCCCTTCCGAACCGGGTCCGAGGGATGTCGCCTCGCGCCCCCTTTAGATATCTCGCCATGTCAATCTACCCCTGCGTTCTGTCCTTTACAACAGGCGGGAACACACGCCCCCCAGCCGCCCCCCGGGTGCCGTCGCGATTATTCGGTTTGCTCCCGGCGGTCACTTTGTTAATCTGCATTCACCCGCCACGATGCGCCTGTCGGGCGGATCCCCCCGAGCGGAGCGCAGCGGAATCGAGGGGCCCGGACGGCGGTGCGGCGGCGTCCCCCCTCCCGCCTTGAACGCCCTCATCCTGGAGCGACGCATGGTCGGCCACCGGCGTGCCGAGAAGCGGTTCGAGGAGGAGGAGCGGCGCCGGCGGCTGCCCGCCGAGGGCGACCCCCTCCCGCGCGTGTCGCTCCGCGCCGAACGCCACGGCCGCCACCCCTGGGTCTACCGCCGCATGCTCCGCGAGCCCGAGGAGCCCCTCGAGCCCGGCCAACTCGTCGAGGCCGTCGCCCGCGACGGCCGCTTCGTCGGCCGAGGCTTCTACAACCCGCGCTCCGAGATCGCCCTCCGACTCCTCACCGACGACCCGGCCATCTTCCCCGGCGAGGCCTGGTTCCGCGCCCGCGTCGCCGAGGCCGTCCGCCTCCGCCACGACGTCCTCCGCCTCCCCGACCGGACCGACGCCTACCGCGTCGTCCACG
The DNA here is from genome assembly GCA_964445475.1 of uncultured Planctomycetia bacterium. GTDB lineage: Bacteria > Planctomycetota > MHYJ01 > CAYUME01 > CAYUME01 > CAYUME01. The sequence goes on along the minus strand of CAYUME010001038.1, from coordinate 791 downwards.
CCGAAGGCGACGGTCTGGGCGGGCTGGTGGTCGACCGCTTCGCGGACGTGCTGGCGGTCGAGCTCTTCAGCGCGGGGATGCACCGGCATGTCGCGTGGGTCCGCGCGGCAATCGAATCGGCCTTCCCCGGCGCGGCGGTCGTCGTGCGCGCCGACCACCGCGTCGAGCGGCAGGAGGGCGTGAAGATGGACGGCGGCGCGCCGCCCGAGTCGGCCCGCACGCTCGCCATCCGCGAGGGGCCGGCCACGTTCGAGGTGGACCTCCGGCGCGGCCACAAGACCGGCTTCTTCCTCGACCAGCGCGACAACCGCGCCCGCATGGCCGAGCTCTGCAGAGGGGAGGACCTCTTCGACGGCTTCTGCTACACCGGAGGCTTCGCCGTCCACGCGGCGCTGGCCGGCGCCGCCTCGGTCCTCGCCGTCGACCTCGATGAGGACGCCGTCGAGGGAGCGCTGCGGAACAAGCGGCTCAACGCCCTCGGCGCGTCCGTCTCCTTCCGGCACGGGAACGTCTTCGACGTGTTGCGGGGCTTCAAGCAGTCCGGCCGGCGGTTCTCGCGCATGGTGCTCGACCCGCCGAAACTGGCGCGGTCGCGGGACGAGATGGAGCGGGCGCTCTACGCCTACAAGGACATGAACCGGCTGGGGATGCAGTGCCTCCAGCCGGGGGGCGTGCTGCTCTCGTGCTCGTGCTCGGGGCTGGTGCAGGAGGGGGAGCTGCTGGAGGCGCTGCGCTTCGCGGCGAGCGAGGCGCGGGCGGAGCTGCAGGTGCTGCTCGTCGCCGGCGCCGCG
>CAYUME010001037.1:0-1750 GCA_964445475.1 uncultured Planctomycetia bacterium | reverse complement strand
GGCGACGGCGCGCCGCGGGTCGAGGCGACCGCCCAGTCGGGCGGGGAGGTGCGCTCCGTTGCCCTCGCGCCGGACGACCGGCGCCTCGTCGTCGCGATCTCCGACGCGCGCCGGGTTGTCGTCCTGGAAGCCGCATCGATGAAGGAGTCCGCGCGCTGGGCGCTCGACGCCGAGCCGTGGGCCGCCCTGCCATCCGCCGACGGCGCGGCCGTCTTCGTCGCCGATTACGACGGCAACCGCGTCCTGCGACTCGACGCAGCCACCGGCGCGGTCGAGGCGTCGAGCCCGGAGATCCACCGCCCGAGCGCCCTGGCGCTGGCGCCGGAGAGCGGCGCGCTCTACGCCGTCGGCTTCCGCACGGGGGAAATCACGGTGCTGGACGGGCGATGCGGGCTTGTCCGGCGCCTGCCGGCGGGGGGGCAGCTCAACCAGTGCCGGGCGCTGACGGTGGGGCCGGACGGGACGCTCTACGCGCCCCAGACTCGCTCCGACACGCGGCTCGGCGGGCGGATGTTCGACCGGACCGTCTACCCCGCTGTCGCCGTGGCCTGTCCCGGGGAATCGCGCGTGACGGTGGGCTACTTCCCCGACCTCCTGACCGTTCCGCCCCACCGGCCGTGCGAGACGGCGGTCGGCGGCGGGTCGCTGTACCTGGCCTGCGCCGGCAGCGACGACGTGGTAGCCCTCGACCTGGCGACGGCGTTCCCGCGGTGGCACGCGCGGGATGTCGGGCTCGAGCCGGGGGGCCTCGTTCTGAACCGCCGGCGCGGTCGGCTGCACGTCCTGACGCTGACGGGTCAGGAGATCGTGACGCTCGACGCCGGCGACGGGCGGGTGCTGTCGCGCGCGCGGTTCGCTAACGACCCCACCCCGCCGCACATCGCCCGCGGGCGCTACCTCTTCGGCACCGCCACCGACAAACGCCTCACGAAAGACCGGTGGATCTCCTGCTCCGCCTGCCACCCCGATGGCGGCAGGGAGGACGGGCGGCAGTGGGACCTCGGAGAGGGGCGACTCGACACCCGATCCCTCCGCGGCGCGGCGGCCTGTGCGCCGCTGCACGCCACCGCCCACCTCGACGAGATCCAGGACACCTACCGCTTCACCCGGCACGTCATGGCGGGGCAGTGGTTCGTCGATCGCCGCCAGATCCACGACGTCCTGGGGCCATCCAACGCCGGCTTCAACCGCGACCTCGACGCGCTGGCCGCCTATGTCGAGAGCCTCGTCCCGAAGCGCCCCCCGCCGCCGGCGCCGGCATTGCGGCCGCTCGTCGAGCGCGGCAAGGCCGTCTTCGTGGACCGGAGGACCGGCTGCACGGCCTGCCACCCGCCGCCGCGTTACACCGACAGCGGACGGCGGGACGCCGCCGGGCGGTTCGTGCGCCACGACGTGGGGACGTGGAGGGAGGGCGAGGCAGACACCCTGCGCGCGATCGACACGCCGTCGCTGCTGGGACTGCGGCAGTCGGAGCCGTACCTGCACGACGGCCGCGCCCACACGCTGGAAGCCGTCTTCACCGTGCACAACCCGGACGACCGGCACGGAGTCACGTCGCACCTGACGGAGGAGGACGTCCGGGCCCTCGCGGTATTCCTGCGCCACCTCGATCCGGGGGCGGCGACTGTCGCGCCTCGGTCCGTCCGCCCGGTCGTGCCGCCGGAGGCCTATGACCGCGGCGACCCGCAGGCGATCCCTCCGCAGCCGGCGCGCGAGCCTCCGCCGCCGGAACGGTCGCCCGAGAGCGGGC
>CAYUME010001036.1:1422-1751 GCA_964445475.1 uncultured Planctomycetia bacterium | reverse complement strand
GGTCACGTTCAACCAGCCTCTGTATTATTCCTATGAGAGCCGCTTCGCCCCCAAGCTGATACGCCTTGTACCGTCTCCGCTGCTCAACGCGGGCCTTGAGGACCTTACGATCGACGGGAACCTGAACGGGGGCTATGGCGGCGGGAGGATCATCGACGTCATGAACGCCGCCTACTGCTGGGTCCGTCGCGTCGAGTTCACCGACAAGCAGACGATCGAGAACGACAATCGCCGCCTGATGCAGCTCACCTTTGACCTCGAGTACAAGAGCTCGCACGACGTCCTCACAGAACTGCTCAACCGGCGACAGCTCGCGAGCGTCTTTGATG
>CAYUME010001036.1:0-1412 GCA_964445475.1 uncultured Planctomycetia bacterium | reverse complement strand
GAGTTCACCGATTGGGCCCTCCATGCCATCCGGTTCTACTGGGGTACGCTCGGCTGCGAAGTGACGAGATGCTACATGCACGACGTGAGCCAGTTCGGCGGAGACCAGGGCTACCAGTGCAACCTGGCCGGCAATGCGACCGATTGCCTCCTCTATGACAACATCTCGAAATGGGTCCATATCGGCATCTGTGTCGGCGGCGCCAGCGCCACGGGAAACGTCATCGCCTATAACTACAATCATTCCACGAATCACCATCAACCGGCCTGGTGCATCCCTTCCCACGGTTCCCACGGAGCCCATACTTACATGAACCTCTTCGAAGGGAACGTCACCGTCCGGCAGGGGGCGGACTTTTATTGGGGCTCCGGGAGCCATCTCGTCATGTTCAGGAACTGGCACCGCCTGGAAACGAACAATCCGACCGTCAACAGGGACATGATCGCCATCGATATCGAGGCTTGGAACCAGTTCTACACCGCCATGGGCAATGTCCTGGGGCACGAGGGGATGCTCGGCGATTATGAGATCCAGGGCCCCGAGAACGGCGTCTACGACACCGGTGACGGTCGTGCCTTCTGCTGGAAGATCGGGTTCATTAACGACGGTGATCAGACCGGCCCCAGGCACGCGCCGACCGTCCAATCGCTCATCAGGCACGGGAACTATGATTATATCCATCATGCCGTAGCGGACTGGATCAACGGCCTGAGTCGGGACCTTCCACCGAGCCTTTATCTCGACGCCAAACCCTCATGGTTCGGCTCCTTGGACTGGCCGCCCTTCGGGCCCGACGTCCCGGGCTATGTCAAGACCGCGCCGGCCCAGCAGAGATGGGACACTTTTGCCAGCTCGGGCCGGCTGTCCGACTTGTTCTGAAGCTGGACACCCCGTCGCCATCTTGTATAATGACGCGGAGAACGTCATGACGAACCCCGGGAAAACGTTCGTCCCCGCCGCCGGTGCATTGTCCTACGTCTTGATCACGCCCGCACGGAACGAGGAGGCCTTCCTCGAGGGGACGATCCGGTCGGTCATCTCCCAAACAGTCCCGCCCAAGCGTTGGATCATCGTCAGCGACGGCTCGACCGACCGTACGGACGAGATCGCCCGGGCGTACTGTTCTCGGCACGGCTGGATGGAACTCATCCGGCGACCGGAGCACGCCGACCGGCAGTTCGCAGCCAAGGTCCACGCCTTCAGGGCGGGTTATGCGCGCGTCCAGAGCCTGGGATTCGACATCGTCGGCAATCTCGACGCCGATCTGACTTTCGAGCCCGGCTATATCGAGTACCTTCTCGGCAAGTTCGCCGCAAACCCCCAACTGGGCGTGGCGGGGACCCCGTTCGTCGAAGGCCCCTCGTCCGCCTACGACTACCGGTTCACCAACATCGAGCACGTCTCCGGCGCCT
>CAYUME010001035.1:0-1753 GCA_964445475.1 uncultured Planctomycetia bacterium | reverse complement strand
ACCGCTTGGTCGTGGCGCGCGGCCGCGTCGGGACGACGCTCCGCACCGACGCCCGCGAGAAGGTCACCGGCGCGGCCAAGGTCGCGGGCGACATCCGCCTGCCCGGCATGCTCTACGCGGCCATCCTCAGGCCGCCGACCCACGGCGCGACACTCAAGGCCGCCGACACGGCCGCGGCCGAGAAGTACCCCGGCGCGCGCGTCGTTAGGGACGGGGACCTCGTCGCCGTCCTCCACGAGAAGCCCGACCTCGCCGCCGAGGCCCTGGCCCTCGTCGAAGCCGACTTCGAACCCTCCCCTTCGACGCTCGACAACGCCAACATCTTCGATCACCTCCGGAAGGCCACGGCGCGGGCGGAGACCATGGTCGAATCGGGCAGCCTCGACGAAGGCGCGAAGCTCGCCATGAAGACAATCGAGCGGTCCTACTACGCCCACTATGTCGCCCACGCCCCGTCGGAGCCGCACACGGCGGTCGTCGAGATCAAGGACGGCAAGGCGGAGGTCTGGGCCTCGACCCAGGCGCCCTTCCGGGCCAAGGAAGAGGTCGCCCGCACGCTTGGCCTCCCAGCCGAGAACGTCCGCGTCCGGACACCCTTCGTCGGCTGCGGCTTCGGCGGCAAGAACCAGGGCGGGCAGATCGTCGAGGCCGCGCGCCTGGCCAAGATCGCGGGCCGCCCCGTCCAGGTCGCTTGGTCGCGCAAAGAGGAGTTCTTCAACGATACCTTCCGTCCCGCGGCGGTCTACGATGTCCGGGCCGGGCTCGACGCCGCCGGCAAGATCGTCCTCTGGGACTACAAGAACTACCACGCCGGGAGCCGCAGCTCGCAGCCCGTCTACGACATCCCGCACAAGCGCGTCCTGGGCTACGGCGGGGGCTGGGGCGGCGGCGAGGGCGGCGTCCGGGCCCATCCCTTCGGCACCGGCGCCTGGCGCGGCCCCGGCAGCAACACCAACATATTCTCGACGGAGTGCCACGTCGACATCCTGGCCGAAGAGGCGGGGATGGATCCGCTCTCCTTCCGCCTGGCTAATCTCGCCGACGAGCGCATGAAGAGGGTTGTCCGGGCGGCCGCCGACAAGTTCGGCCACGCGTTCGCCAAGGCCCCGACCGGCCGCGGCTACGGGATCGCGATCACCGATTACCTCAACACCTACGTCGCCACGATGGCCGAGGTGGCCGTGGACAAGGCCAAGGGGACGGTGCAAGTCCTCCGCGTCGTCTGCGCCCAGGACACGGGCGAGGTCATCAATCCCGAGGGCGCCCGGATGCAGATCGAGGGCTGCGTCGTCATGGGCCTCGGCTACGCCCTGACCGAGGAGATCCGGTTCAAGAACGGCCGCGTCCTCGACGAGAACTACGACACCTACGAGATCCCCCGCTTCTCCTGGCTGCCCAAGATCGAGGTCGTCCTCGTCAACAACCCGGACCTCGCTCCGCAGGGCTGCGGCGAGCCGGCCGTGACGACGATGGGCGCCGTCGTGGCCAACGCGATCTACGACGCCATCGGCGTCCGGCTGTTCACGCTGCCGATGACCCCGGCGAGGATCAGGGAAGCCTTAAGCAAGAAGAATCAATAGCCGTAATTCTTGTTGGTAGCTGATGTCTGGAGCCTGATGGCTCAGTTGCCGTCCCAGCCGGCCAGTCGGGCCCAGAGGTACCAAGCCGCGTAGGCTTTCAGGTTGGCGTTGAGCGGCTGGCTGTGGGCCGATGAGCAATTGTACCACTCTCCCGGGTGGGCGTTCTGCCAGAT
>CAYUME010001034.1:0-1754 GCA_964445475.1 uncultured Planctomycetia bacterium | reverse complement strand
GGGCGTCGATGCGGGCGACCGCCGGGGACCGGCTCCTCTGCGGCGCCACAGTGCCCGCCCCGGGGACGGGTTCCGCATCGTCCGCCGGCGGCATAGGTCCAGTGCCCGCCCCGGGGACAGGCGCCCCGGGGGCGCCCCGGGGACAGGCTCACAGCGCCTGCCTCGGGGACAGGTGCCTCTGGGACATCTGGGACGGGTTCCGCCGCGGCGCCACAGGGCCTGGCCTGCGGCGACGGTTCGGGGCGGGCTTGGTCCGGCGGTGAGCACCCGGGGAGACGATTGGGGAGACGATTGGGGGCAGGTCTCCCCGGGGATGCGGTCCGGCCCTCGCTTTTTCGCGCCCCTCTTCGCAAATACGCCTAATGAGAGCATACGTTTATATGTATAAACGGGTGTCCCGGCCCGGCGGCAACGGCCGGCCTGCTCCGCTGCGGGCCTGGTGGCAGGCTGCAGGGCGCGGAGAGCAAACCGGGCCGGGAGCGCGATGGGGCTCCTGCGGCAGTCCGGCAAACCAGGGAGAGCAGCCAATGCGCGGCGCACGGATCCGCTACGACAGGGAGATGTGCCTGTACCACCTCATGAACCGGGTGGCGGGCGAGCCGGACCACCTGCCGTTCGGCGACGCGGAGCGCGAGCAGTTCTTCCGCCTGGCCGTCGATCTGTCGGCGTTCTACAGCGTCGAACTGCTCTCGGTGGTGGTGATGTCCAACCACTTCCACATCGTCTGCGCGGCGCCTGCCGACCCGCCGCCGGCGGAGGAGGTGCAGCGGCGCTGGCGGAGCCACTACGGCGACCGCCGGCCGGAGCCGGACTGGTCGAATGCGGCCGTGGTGTCGGCGTTGGGGGCGCGCATGCGCGACGTGTCGGCGCTGTGCAAGGACCTGGAGCAGCGCTTCGCGGTCTGGTTCAACCGCAGCCGTCCCGGGCCGCGGCGCGGCGCACTGTGGGCCGGCCGCTTCAAGAGCGTGATCCTGGAGGGCAAGACGGCACTGTGGGAGGCCGTGAAGTACGTGGAGATGAACCCGGTGCGGGCGGGGCTGTGCAGCGATCCGGCGGACTACCGCTTCGGGACCTGGGGGCGGATGGCCGGCAGCGGGACGCATCCGTTTGCGGCAAACCTGGCGCGGCACCTGCGCCGGTACCTGGGCGAACGGGCGGCGGAGATGTCCGACGCGAAGGTCGTGGGGGAACTGCGCTGGGATCTGGCACGGGTGACGGCGTCCGAGCAGGGACTGGCCCCGGAGGCGATCCTGGCCGCCGCCAACGAGGCCCGGGACGGCGGCGGCTTCGTGCTGACGGTCCGTCGGCGGGTGCGCTACTGGTCCGACGGGGCGGTCATCGGCTCGACGCTGTTCGTGCGGCGGATCGCCGCAGCGGCGATCGATCCGGAGGGGGCGGCAGCCAAGCGCCTGAGCCCGGCCGTGGGGCTGCCGGAGCCGGACGGGCTCTACGCCTACCGCCGGCTCGCCACCGGCTGCTGACGGGGCGGTGGGCGGCCGCTTCCGGTGCCCGTCGGGGGCGGCACGGGCGACCGCAGGACCTGCCGGCGGACGCGGCCCCCTCGGCGGCGCCCGGAGAACTGAATGCCGTAGGCGCCGCCGAGGATCCCCTGGCTGGACCGGACACGCACCGCCGCTGCCCGTCCCGCCGCCGTCCTGCTCACGGTCGGCATCCCCTGGCCGCCGGACCAGCCTCCTTCCGGGACCCCCTCCAGCCGCTGCGGTCTCCGAGCCCGACCTCCTGTTCGGCGGGTC
>CAYUME010001033.1:0-1757 GCA_964445475.1 uncultured Planctomycetia bacterium | reverse complement strand
GGCCAGTGAGGCGCCGCCGTTCGTCGCCCCGCCCCGCCGGACCTCCTGCGCGACAAGCACGGCCACGCTGGCCACTACAAAGGTCAGCAGGAGGCCGGTCACGATCCGTCGCGCGATTGTCTTCATATTATCGGTCATGGCCCCGGTTCCCGAATGAACCTCACTTCACGCCGGCCATCTTCAACGCCGCCTCCGCCACCCGGCGGCCGAGATCCTTCGCGGTCGCCAGCCCGAACGTGTCGCCCGCGATCCCGTCGTCCTGGTTGACCAGCGTCGCGCCCAGGCGGCCGGTCGGCCGGCCGGTGCCGACGACGACCATCTCGTGACAGGCCATGACGGCGTGGATCGACTGGACCGTGAGCTCCTGCCCGCCGTTGCGGGCCGCGCCGACGGCGACCGCGCCCCCGACCTTGTTGGCCAGCGCGAAGCTCTTCCGGAAGACGCCGCACCGGTCGAGGAAGAGCTTGCACAGGGACGACATGGCATTGAAGTAGACCGGCGAGCCGATGAGGATTCCGGCCACCTTTGGATCAGAGAGTTTCTCCGCCACCTTTGGGAAGTCGTCCTCCTGCCCGGCCGGCACGGGCGCGCCCACGATGGGCTCCCCCGGGATGCGCAGGCCGGCCAGCTCGATCAATTCGACCTCAATGCCGGGGCCCGCCTCCTTCGCGGCATCCAGGCAGGCCTGGAGGGCCGCCGCCGTCGTCTTGCCTTTTCGGTAGCTGCAGTTGACGGCGACGATCCGAATCCCCCGCGCCGCGGCCTCCGCGCCCTGGGCCGCCGTCGCCCCCGCCAGGCCCGCCGCCACCGCCGCCCCGACAAACCCCCTCCTCGAACAGTCGGCGCTCATGTCGCTTCTCCCAACAGAAGACCCCCGAAGACGATCACCCCGCCGGAGGAACCGGCGTCTCCGCCGCCGCCGGGAACCACCGGCGCCGCAGAGCAAACGAGACGTTGACCAGCCCGATCAGGACGGGCACCTCCACCAGCGGCCCGATGACCGCCGCGAAGGCCGCACCGTGCCCGATCCCGAAGACCGCCACCGCCACCGCGATCGCCAGCTCGAAGTTGTTGCTGGCGGCCGTGAACGAGAGGGTCGCCGTCTTCGGATAGTCCGCCCCCGCCGCCCGCCCCAGCCAGAAACTGATCCCGAACATGAGCACGAAGTAGATCAGCAGCGGGATCGCGATGCGCGCGACGGAGAGCGGCTGCGCGACGATCTTCTGTCCCTGCAGGCTGAACATCACCACGATGGTGAAGAGCAGCGCCACCAGCGTCAGGGGGCTGATCCGGGGGATGAACGCCCCCTCGTACCACGCGCGCCCCTTCGCCTTCAACAGGACGACGCGCGTCAGCAGGCCCGCCAGGAACGGGATGCCCAGGTAGACGAAGACGCTCTCCGCGATCTGACCCATCGTCACGCGGACCTCGCTGCCCTCCAGCCCCAGCCACGGCGGCAGCACGGTGATGAAGAACCAGGCGTACACGCTGTAGAGCAGCACCTGGAAGAGGCTGTTGAACGCGACCAGCCCGGCGCAGTACTCCGTGTCGCCCTTCGCCAGCTCGTTCCAGACGATCACCATCGCGATGCAGCGCGCCAGCCCGATCAGGATCAGGCCGACCATGAACTCCGGCTGGTCGCGCAGGAAGAGGACGGCCAGGCCGAACATCAGGACCGGGCCGATCACCCAGTTCTGCAGGAGCGAGAGCCCCAGCACCCGGCCGTTGCCGAAGACGTCGCCCATCTCCTCGTAGCG
>CAYUME010001032.1:0-1767 GCA_964445475.1 uncultured Planctomycetia bacterium | reverse complement strand
CCGTCGACGCGCAGCATCTGCTCCGGAGCCATCCCTCGCCGGTCCAGATCCGGACGATGCAGAAGACGAAGCCGCCCCTCCGGATCGTCGCTCCCGGACGCGTCTTCCGGCCGGATACCGTCGACGCCAGCCACGCGCAGATGTTCCATCAGGTCGAGGGGCTGATGGTGGGGGAGCGCGTCTCCTTCGCGGACCTGAAGGGCGTGCTGACGATCTTCGCCCGGGAGCTCTTCGGTGCCCGGACGGACATGCGATTCCGCCCCTCCTTCTTTCCGTTCACCGAGCCGAGCGCGGAAGTGGACATTTCCTGCATCCTCTGCGGCGGGTCGGGATGCCCCGCCTGCAAAAACAGGGGCTGGATGGAGATCCTCGGCGCGGGAATGGTACACCCTCGCGTCTTCGAAGCCGTCGGCTACGACCCGGAAACCGTCAGCGGGTTCGCTTTCGGGATGGGGGTGGAACGGATCGCCATGCTCCGGTACGGGATCCGGGACATCCGCCTCTTCACCGAGAATCACGCCCGATTCCTCGATCAGTTCAGGTAGCGGCCCGCCTCCCGCCCCGCCATGCGGTCCCGGTCCAATCGGTTTGACACGGGCCGCCCTCCTTGTTCATATCATCCTGGGAGAAGTCCCCCTCCCCGATGTCCCCGCCGTGTCGAACGTAAAAGAGTACGGGGCCCGGGGCGATGGAAAGACCGACGACACGATGGCCTTCCAGGATGCCCTCGACAAGACCCGCGAAGGCGCCGTCCTCGTCCCCCCCGGCCGATACGTCATCACGGACTTCCTGGCCTTCAACCGCAGCGGCGTCGTCCTGCGCGGGGCCGGCCCGGACAAGTCGACCCTCTTCTTCCCCAAGTACCTCAATGACGTCAAGCCCAACTGGGGGGCCACCACGACGGGGCAGAAGACAAGCAACTACTCCTGGGCCGGGGGATACCTAGTGGTCTCGGGAGGCGCCCGGGGACGTCGCCTGGCCTCGGTGACCGCACGCGCCTCGCACGGCGGACGAACCCTCTCCGTCGACACGATCGAAGGGCTGAAACCCGGCCAGATGGTCGAGATCCGGCAGTCCGACGGGACCGAGAACGCCCTCGCGAAGGCCCTCTACCTCGGACAATCCGGGCCCGTTGAAAAGCTGAACGGGCGCGTCCGCACCAGCTTCGTCAGCCGCGTCGCCGCGGCGGAGGGGGGCCGGCTCGCCCTCGATCGGCCCCTCCGCACCGACATCGACCCGTCCTTCAAGCCCGAGGTCTTCTCCTTCGAGCCGTCTGTCGTCGACTGCGGCATCGAGTCTCTCGCCTTCGAGTTCCCCCCCGACGACTACGCCGGCGAGTTCTCGGAGCTGGGCCACAACCCCATCTCGATCGGCGCGACCCACTGTTGGATCCGGGACATCCGGGTCGTCGACGGGGACAGCGGACCCTACGTCCACGGACGGTTCAACACGGTCCGGGGCGTCGTCCTCGAGGCGCGACGCAAGACCGACCGGACCGGCTGCATCGGCCATCACGGGATCACCTGCTACGGCGACGACAACCTTGTTGAAGATTTCGAGATCCGGTGCAAATACGTGCACGACCTGACCGTGGAGCACTCGGCGGGGAACGTCTTCCGGCGGGGGAAGGGGATCGACCTCTGCTTCGACCACCACAAGAAGGCGCCGCATGCCAACCTGTTCACGGACCTCGATCTCGGGGAGGGGCGCCGGATGTACCGGAGCGGCGGCGGGGCCGCGCTCGGCCAGCACTGCGCCGCCTGGGGA
>CAYUME010001031.1:0-1769 GCA_964445475.1 uncultured Planctomycetia bacterium | reverse complement strand
CAGTCCGGAAAAAGGGTAGTGGCGAATTCCGTGGCAGGGTCTTCCGCGGTTCCCGGGGCGCATCCGGGATATCCGGGCGTCGGGGAGGGACAGGCCGAAGAGCGCTCCGCGGGGGCGGCGTTCCGTGGGCCATTCCGACCGCGCCGGTGTTCCAGGCCTTGGTCCTTGGGCTTGAGTCCCGGCCCCCCTTCCCCCTCAGGGAAATGCAACATAAGAAACATTATCGGACGTTGGGGTGGCGTCCGGGGGATTAGGCGTTGGCGGGATGCGACCGGGTCGCGCGTTCCCTCCGGCGTCCCGAAAAAGGGCCCGACCTCACGTCCCGCCAGGACGGGATCCACGCGACAGCCCGTCGTGTAATCGAGGCCGCCGGCGGGTCGTGATCGCAAGTGAAGAAACAGGCGGGCGGAGGTGCCCCTGGAATTGGAGGACGCCCATTTGCGGCCCTGCCGCGCGTCCTCACCCGCAGGGCCGCCGTCCTGTGCCGCGCCCCCGGCGGACGATCCGATCCCGAGGGGCTTCGGCGTCGCGGGATCGCACGCGAACCCGACTTGCGGGCGGTAAAATGAAGAATGGACTGAACGACTTGATATTTATATAAACAAGTATATAATTTGAGAGTCAAAAGGAGGGCCCTGACCATGAGGAACGAGATGACGCGGCGATGCCTGTACGCCGTGGCGGCCGCAGGGATGGTGGTCGGGATGCCGTTCCCCCCCGCGGGGCTCGGGGCCGAGCCCGCCGGCGGCGTCGAACCGGCGATCGAAAAGGGCGTTCAGTACCTCCGCGCCCGCGTCGCGGCGGGGCTTCCGGACATCATGGACACCGCCCGCGTCAAGAACGAGTCCCTTCACGGCGGGCAGACCTACAGCGAGATCGTCCTGTACACCCTGCTCACCGCGGGCGTCCCCCAGGACGACCCGGACGTCGTGAGGCTGGTCGAGGCGATCCGCGCGAAGCCCTTGGCGCACACCTACGGGACCGCCATCCGCGCCCAGGCGCTTGAGAAACTCGACCCCCTCCTCTTCCGCATGGACATCGCGCAGTGCGGGCAGTTCCTGGTCGACAACCAGGGCAAGAAGGGCGCCTGGTCCTACAGCCAGGCCGTCGAGCTGCCGCCGCTGCCGAAGGTGACGCTGACGCCCAACGCGCGGACGGTGACGGCGAGCGGCTCGAAGTCGGCTCCGGCGATCGCCGCCGACCGCCAGACCAAGGCCCTGCCGAAGACCCTCCTCCAGCGGCGCAACTGGGGCGAAGAGCGCGACAATTCCAACACCCAGTACGCCATGCTCGGCCTGGCCGCCTGTGCCGTCGCCGGGATCCACCCCCCGCCGGACGCCTACGCCCTGTGCGAGCAGTGGCTGACCGGGTGCCAGAACGAGGACGGCGGCTGGGGGTATCGACCCGGCGAGAAGGAACAGTCCTACGGCAGCATGACGGCCGGCGCCGTCAGTTCGATCAGTATCTCGCTCCGCGCCCGGCGCCAGGACCCCGCGAAGGACGTCCGCATCAGGAAGGGGCTCGACTGGCTCGGCCAGAACCTGGCGTTCGACAGCCATCCGGGCGGCGACAAGAAGTGGCAGTTCTACTGGATCTACTCCATCGAGCGGGCCGGGGCGTTCTCGGGCACTGAGAAGTTCGGGGAGAAGGCGTGGTATGCCCTCGGGACGGGCTGGCTGCTGTCCAACCAGAAGCCTGACGGGTCCTGGGAGGCCGACGGCAAGAACAAGACGGCGGACACGATCTGCGATACCTGCTGGGCGATCCTC
>CAYUME010001030.1:0-1770 GCA_964445475.1 uncultured Planctomycetia bacterium | reverse complement strand
AGGGTCGATCGACATCAGGTGGCTGTAGCGGTAGTACCATCCGCGGTCGTCCCGGAGGTAGACGACGTCGGCCCGCGGGGCGACCGTCTTCGGGTGCTCGCCCGGGAGCAGGGCGCCGGCCTTTGACACGACCACGCCGTCCGTCGCGGCGATCACGCGCTCCATCCCCTCCACGCCGCCGAAGTCCATGCCGTAATGGTAATAGACCTTTTTCTGGCCCGGGATGTCGCAGGCATTGACGTAACAGGGGTCGTTGGCCATCTGGGTGTCGGAGGCGAACCAGCGCTGGGGAACGGGCAGGTCGAAGGCGCCAGGTCGGATCCAGGGGAACCCCGCCGGCCAGATCCGCAGCCGCGCGGCCTTGTCCAGCGCCCAGACGTTCTCCTTCGACGAGTCCTCCGTGTAGCCGCGCGTCACCGGACAGTCGACGTGCACGGCGCCAACCGTCGACGGCAGGTGGTAGGTGGCGCAGGCCAGGTCGGCCTTCGCGCCGTCGACGTCGACCGTCACGGTCGCCCGGCGAAGGGCCCCGCGCTGGGCGCAGCGATGCTCCCGCAGGTCCAGGAGACGGACCCGCACGGTCCGGCCGTCCGCCAGCGTCACGTCCGCCGACTCGCCGACGTCCAGGTCGACGGCCCGGAACAGTGGGTCGGGAGGCAGGACGGGGTCGCCGGGGGGCGATCCCGCACACCCGGCCAGAAAGACCGCGGCGACAAGGAACCGCCGGGTGAAGCCTCCCCGCCTGAAGGCGGGGATTCCAACAACCACAGCGGGCGATACCCGCCGAAGCCCGACCTGAATAATGCACGAGTTCCGGCCCGGCCCGCTTGTCCGCCATAGCGCGGAGCGCGGAGACGGATCCCCCCCGCCCAAGGGCGAGGCTTCCGGGCGAAGGCGGGTGAGCGGTCGGTCCGGGCGGCATTGCGTGGCCGTCATTCCACTTCTCCTGACATGCCCCTCCCGGAAGATATCACAGGCCGCGGCGTCAAGCCACACGGTCCCCATGGTATCCCGGCACGTCCCGTGGCCTTCCCGATCGCAACACGAGACGTATGCCGGGGCCCTTTTCCCGCACTGTCCCGGATCGGAGCCCGAACGGTCCTCCGAAACCCTGAAAGGCCGCCCGAGATGCCCGGTATCGCCCCTCGACCCGGATTCCTCTTCACGATCGCCACCCTGGCCCTTTCCGCCGCCGCCCCCCTCGTCGCCGCGCCCCCGGACCGCCCCCGCCTGATCATCCTCGCCGACATGGGCAACGAGCCGGACGAGGAACAGCAGATGGCCCACATGCTGGTCAACTGCAACGAATTCGAGCTGGAGGGGCTTATCGCCGTGACGGGCAAGTACCTCCGCAAGAATCCCCGGCCGGACCTCTTCCTCAAGCTGATCGACGGTTACTCGAAGGTCGTGGAGAACCTCCGGCTTCACGCCGACGGCCGGCCGGCACCCGAGCACCTGCGCGCCGTCACCCTCGCCGGCCAGCCGGGCTACGGGATCGAAGACACGGGCGAGGACCGCTCCAGCCCCGGCTCGAAACGCATCCTGGAGGCGCTGCGCCGGGACGACCCGCGCCCCCTGAACGTCGTCGTCAACGCCGGATCCAACACGCTGGCGCAGGCACTCCGGGACGCCCGGGCGACGCTCCCCGCCGAGACGGTCCTGACGCTCGCGGCCAGGCTCCGGGTCTTCGAGATCGGCGCGCAGGACAATGCGGGGGCCTGGATCTGCCACGCTTTCCCGACGATCCACTGGTTCCGCAGCATCCACCAG
>CAYUME010001029.1:0-1775 GCA_964445475.1 uncultured Planctomycetia bacterium | reverse complement strand
TTGTCAGCCCGTTCCACTTGTGCCCAGGTCTGCCGCTCGACTGGCAGAACGCAGTGGCCCCCGGGTTTCGCGAAGTTGTTGCCACGTCTCGTGTCCCGCCAAGGCATCCCGCGACTCGTGTCCTTGCCCCGATTGGCGCCCGCCGCCCCGGAGGCGGCGAGCGGACCGGGTCGGCGGCGCACGGCACCGCCGGCGCGTGCCAGTGCAGGCTCCCCGGGCCGCTGTCTGCGCGGGAGCGCCGGCGGCCGATGGAGGGCGCCGGCCGGCTCCTTCTGGCGCGCTTGCGTGTGCGCGTCTCCACGACCGCGCCGCCGGCCGCGGCCCCGGCCTTCCGCAGCCGCGTGAAGGTGACCCCGGCCTGCACCCCGGCGCGGTCACAGAGCCGGCGCAGCGCACTCTGCAGCGCCCGAACCGTCAGCGGGGCGGTCCCGCCGCCCCGCGGCGAGGGGAACAGACAGCCGTCGGCGGCGGCACTGCCGTCGACCGCCGCCCGCAGAAGCGCCAGACGCTCCGGCGGCAGCACCGCCTCGACCGTGCGCCGGCGCAGCATCACGCGCACCCGGTCGCCCCGGAGACGCACCGCGTCCCGCCGCAGCGCGGCCATCTCTCCGGGGCGCAGGCCCAGGTCGCAGGCCAGCAGCAGCATCAGGCCCTCCCGGCTGTCCGCGGCCGCGCCCCGCAGCGCCGCCACCGCCCCGGCCTCGGCGGCCGGCACCGGCGCCGCGCGCGGAGGCATCTGGATGCCGCGGGTCAGTTCCGTGCCGAACGGCCGGTCCAGGGCCGAACGCAGGGCGCAGAGCGTGGTCCGGCGCAGCGCCAGGTGCTGCGGGTCCCCTCCGGCCGCGGTCTCCCCGCCGGCCTCCGCCAGGCAGCGTTCCACGGCGCCCGGCTCCGGGGCCGTCCCGAACCGGGCCGTGAAACGGTCCGCGATCTGCCGGTAACGCCGGGCCGTCGACGGAGCCAGGCGCCGCTCCAGCAGCACGCGCTCCAGGCCCGCGCCCGTCATCTCCCGCGGCCCCGGCCGCCCCGCCCTGGGCACTCCGCCCCGGCACAGCCGCCGCGCTCCCCGCAGCGCCCGGGACGACAGGTCCAGGGCCAGTTCCCCGGCGATGCAGAATAGCTCCACGGTCCTCCCCGCCGAGCCGAAGGCACAGCCGCGCAGCCCCGTCAGCAGTTCCCGTCTCATCCCGGTATCCTCCCCGATAAATGCTAACAGAAGATAGCATTAACAAAAGCGCATTGGCAAGCTATGGCACAGGTTTTTTTGTGCCGCGTCGCGAAACCAACCGGCCTGTTCCCGGGGGCAGGCCCGAGGATGGTGCCCACGGCTATGCCGCAGCTGACCGCCGCACGTCGCGAAACCGGCCTGCGCCCGGAGCTGCCCAGAGGGCAACGCACGGTCGTGGTGGGGTTTCAGGCGCACGCTCCGGAGATACCCCGCGCCCTGCGGCGGGGTTTCGCGAAGCGGGAGGGAGCGCGCGCGGCGCGCGAACTTCGCGAAACCCGGGGCGTAGGCGTGGGGAGGGGCGGCGCGGCAGGACGATGGCGGTGGTGGGCGTAGCGGAAGTCACGAGAACTTCGCAAAACCGCGGGAGGGCGGAGGCGCAGGCGCGTGGTGCCCGCGGGGGACTCGGTATGTCAAGCTGTGCCCCGGTAGTACTCATGCGACCAGCCCTTTGCGGGAGCAGTGCATCTGTTCGTCGTAGCGGGTGCCGTGGTGCCACATGCTCCAGAGGATCTTGACCCAGCGCTGCCCCTGCGCCCTGAGTGACTCA
>CAYUME010001028.1:0-1776 GCA_964445475.1 uncultured Planctomycetia bacterium | reverse complement strand
CGGGGCTCACGCGCACGCTTGCGCAGGTCCGCGACCCCGCCGCGGCCGCGCGCGCGGAGGTCGACGCGCTGCGCGGCGCGGGCAAGCTCGCCAACCTCGCGAAGAACGCCGATTTCGCGAAGAAGGCCGGCGACCTGCCCGCCGACTTCGGGACGTGGCAGGAAACGGAGGCCGGCTCGAAGGGCCGTTTCGCCTGGGACGGGGCCGGCGGCGGGTCGGGCCGGATGGAGAACATGCTCAACGGCTGCTTCATCCAGAAGCACGCCGTCAAGCCGGGCGAGGCCTACTATGTGGAAGCGACCGCGCAGGCGCAGGGCGCCGCCATTCCGACGCTGACCGTCCGCTGGCAGCGCGAGGACGGGGCGTGGACGCGGTGGGATCTCGACGTGACGCTGACCTTCGGCCCCGCGGGCGCGGACGGCTGGCGCCGGGCGGGCGGGGCCGCCACCGTCCCCGACGGCACCGGTTTCCTCGTCATCCTTCCCGGGACGAAGTCCCCGGGCGGCGCGGCGGGCGTCTGCCGGTTCGACAGCCTCGGGCTCTACCGGCTGGGGCCGTAGCCGGTGGTCGGAATGTCACGCAGATCCAATGCGTACGTGATCCCTGCACACCCCCGAGCCGCACGGATTGGATCGGGAAATACCCCGCCTTCAGGAGTGCTGTTCGCTTGAATGAGAGTACATTTGGTCCCAGTTAGGAGATGAGGAACGACAGCCGACCGGGTCGCCGCAATTTGAGGAGGTGAGGGAATCTGCCGTAGAGGTTGATGCTACTTTGACTTCCATCGCTTGATTCTGGCTCGATGAGCGACCACACAACCGATATAGTCCTTGAGATTATCTGACTTCAATGCCTGCTTCTCAAGCCAGTCGACATGACGTTCGATGTCAGCCGCCCGGGTTGCGCAATATCCAGACGCTCGACTGTCAAAAGAAGTTAGCGCCAAACTGACGATTCCCATGATAGGTGCCATCTTTCCTGCCACGTCGTTCTTCAGGCGTATCCCCTGCTCATGCATGCGCTCGAGTTCCTCAAGACGATGCAGCATCAACAGAAACAAATGGTCCTTCCGGGGGGCCGTTACGCGAGGACTTCCCAAATAGCTGCTAAGCGATGGAAAGGACACGTATACCCGGTCGAAATCGTCGGATGTTATCTCCTGGAGCCAGAGGGCCTGGCCATCCTCATCCTCGGGCCGCATGTACTCGTAGAAGGAATAGACCGCCTCTCGGACGCCCTCGTCCGGGACCTTCAGCATCCGGTTCAGCTCGTCTTTCGTCGGGTGGAACCCCTCCTCTCGGATGACCGGGTAGATGTAGACCGGGCTGTCAAGGTCCCCCGTCAACAGGGTCCTGTACAAGGCTCCCCGCGCCTTCGGCCCCAGCGCCACGATCTGCTGGCAAATCGCGTCGAAGTCGGGGCGTGCCTTCTTGCCTTTTGTCAGCAACGCCATCACGAAGTCGATCTTGTCCTTTTCAGGCAGCCTCCGGATCGACACCTCGATCCACGCCCCGGACAGCGACTCCCAGACGTACCCGTACAGCGGCGGGGTCCTTTCCTTACCGAACGGTCCTTTGCCATCCGCGATATTCCAGCAGTACGTCATGCACCATTCCAGATCCGGAAGCGATTTATCTGACGCGTGCTGCTTCCACAAGTCGGCGATCTCGACGTAGATGTGGGAGAAGGCCATCTGGGCGGGCAGGACGGCGAACAGGTGCCGGATGTCCTCCCGGCACCGCTGCTCGACGACCTCCCGCGGCGGGCGATTCCCCT
>CAYUME010001027.1:895-1784 GCA_964445475.1 uncultured Planctomycetia bacterium | reverse complement strand
TTGCCGGTGACGTCCTCAAGGACAAAGTCAGGCGCCCTCTGCCGGACGGTCTCGTTCGCCTACGGCCCGCCCCCCGGCGACAGCGCCCCGGCCGACCCGCGCCTCCTCGTCGAGCTGCCCCGCCTGACGGTCGAGCGCACCCTCGCCATCGAGACCGGCCGCCTCCACGCCGCCCGCACCGTCCGCAGCGACGGCCGCCGCACCCTGCGCCGCCGCCGCGCCGCCGTCCAGGGCGCCGCCTGGGACGATCCGGCCAACGTCGAATTCCTCGAGGTGTCCAACCGCCTCGGCCCGCCGGACCGCACCGGCCCCGACGGCACGGTCTCGGCGGCGGCCCGCCTCGACGGCGACACGCTGCGGCTCGACCTGACCGACGCCCGCGGCCGGCTGCATGCCGCCCGCCTCAACGCCTTCGGCCGCACCGTCGACTACCGCCTGCTCGAGGACTGGCGCCTGATCCGGGACCTGGACCTGCTCCTCGACTGGTTCGGCGACCCCGACCGGGCCGCGGTCGGGCGCCGCGTCTGCGAGACCGACGCCTTCGGCCGCATCCTGCGCACCGTCCACGCCGACGGCAGCGCCGAGAGCGTCGGCGCCTTCGACCCCCACGGCGAACCGACCGCCGCGGTCGACCGCGACGGCCTGGCCCTGGAGATCGTCCGCCATCCCTCCGGCCTCCCCGCCGAACTGCGCTGCCAGGGCATCGCGACGGCCTTCACCTACGACGCCTGGGGCCGCCCGGCAGGGGTCGCGCAGCAGGCCGGCAGCCTGCGCAGCGCCGCCGAACTGCACCTGGACGGGCTCGGCCGGCTGTGCGCTGCCGTCGATCCCCTGGGCGCCCGCACCGAGGGCGCCGGGCCGCGACCGGCGATAAATCGTTGAAAACAAG
>CAYUME010001027.1:0-885 GCA_964445475.1 uncultured Planctomycetia bacterium | reverse complement strand
GCCCGCACCGTGGGCGCCGTCGACGGGGGCGTCGTCCCCACCGTGCTCCCCGACGGCGGCCCCCTGCGGGACCCGCGCCGGCGCGACTGCTCGCCCGCCTGGCGCGGCGGCACCGCCGCCGGCGCCGAGGAACGCTTCGACCAGGGCGTCGAACCGGACGGCACCACCTGGACCCGCCGCCGGCGCCGCACCGAGGCCGGCTTTGCCGAAGCCACCACCTGGCGCCGCAACTTCCTCGGGCAGATCGTCCAAATCGAAACCGGACGCGACGGCGCGCCCCCCGAGGCCGTGCACCGCTTCGCCTGGGACGCCGCCGGCAGGCTCCGCCGCGCGACCGACCCGGACGGCACGACCCTCCTGGCCGACTACGACGAGCGCGGCGACCTCGCCCGAATCGCCGTGGACCTCGACGGCGACGGCGGGATCGGCCCCGCCGACCGCACCGCCGCCTTCGACCGCTGCCTGGAACGGGCCGTCCCGCCCGACGGCGGCCCCGCCGTGCTCTGCCGGCGCGAAACGCTCTTCCCGCCCGGCGGCGCTCCGCCGGTGGACACCTGGACCGCGGTGGACGGCAGCATCGCCTGGACCGCGACCGCCGGGCGCACCGCCTGGACCCGCAGCGTCCGGGGGCCCGGCCCCGGAGAGCGCATCGAGACTGCCGTCCGGCCCGACGGCACCCGCACGGTCGTGCACCATGCCGGGGGCCTGCCCGCGGCTCGCCGGCGCGTTGCCGCCGACGGCTCGGAGACCGCCTCCGAAACGCTCGTGCACGATGCCCTCGGCCGCCTTGCCGCCGTCGTCGACGGCCGCACCGGCACGGCCGCGACGGTCGAGCTCGACCCGGCCGGCAGGCCCGTGCGGCTGGGCCGTTCGGACGATCCCGAC